>NZ_JBEZLV010000010.1:0-200990 GCF_040652335.1 Streptomyces sp. NPDC048270 | reverse complement strand
GGTGCGCGCGCGGCACGGGACGCCGGGCCCGCGGCCCCGGGCGGAGCCCGGCCCGCCGGGTCCGCCGCCCCCGGGGGGAACGGGCCGGCGCTCGGGCGGTTCCTGGCCAAGGCCGCCGCCGTCACCGCCGGGCTGACCGCCGCCGGGGCCGTGTTCGGGCTGGTGCGGGACCAGACCATCGCGCACCTCTTCGGGGCCGGGCACGACAGCGACGCGTTCCTGATCGCCTGGACCGTGCCCGAGATGGCCTCGACGCTGCTCATCGAGGACGCCATGGCCCTGCTGATGGTGCCCGCCTTCAGCCACGCCCTGGCCCGGCGGTCCGCCAGCCGGGCCGGGCTCACCCGGATGGAGGCCCGCGCGCAGGACCCCGTACGGCTGCTCGTCGGGGCGACGCTCCCGCGGCTCCTCGTGTTCCTGGCCGCGGTGGCCTCCGTGCTCGTCGTGGCCGCGCCGCTCGTCGTCGCCGTGCTCGCACCCGGTCTGCCCGATCCGCAGCTCGCGGTCGAGTGCACCCGGCTGACGGCGCTGACCGTCGTCTCCTTCGGCATCGCCGGATACTTCAGCGCGGCGCTCCGGGCCCACCGGTCCTTCGTGCCGCCCGCCGCGATCTACGTCTCGTACAACGTCGGCATCATCGGCACCATGGTCGCGCTGCACGCCCTGTGGGGGGTGCGCGCCGCCGCCGCCGGGGTCGCCGCCGGCGGACTGCTGATGGTCCTCGTCCAACTGCCCGCCTTCATCCGGAACGTGGGCTTCGGCCCGTCCCGGGCCAAGGGCGCCCCCCGCAGCCAGCGCGACCGCGACCGCCCCACCCTCATCGCCTTCGCCGTCATCGCCCCGGTGATCTTCTTCGCCGTGTTCCGGCAGTCGCAGGTGCTCGTCGAGCGGTTCCTGGCCGCGTCCCTCCCGTCCGGGGCGATCTCGCACCTCAACTACGCGCAGAAGGTCGCGCAGATGCCGATGGTGCTCTCCTTGATGATCTGCACCGTCACCTTCCCCGTCGTCGCCCAGGCGATGGCCGGCGGGGAGCGGGAGAAGGCACGGCGGCGCGTCGAGCAGGACCTGGCGCTGGCCTGCCTCGCCGTACTGATGGGCACCGCGCTGGTCATCGGCTACGCGCCCCAGATCATCGAGGTCCTCTTCGAACGCGGCGCCTTCACCCACCAGGACACCCTCGCCACCGCCTCCGTCATGCGGGTCTACGGACTCGGACTGCTCGGCCACTGCCTCGTCGGGGCGCTGTCCCGGCCCTTCTTCTCGACCGCCCGGCCCACCTGGTTCCCGGCGCTCGCGATGGGCGCCGGACTGCTCGTCAACATCGTGGCGGGGGCCTTCGCCGTCGGCTGGTGGGGCACCTACGGCATCGCCGCCGCCAACGCGGCCGGCATCTCCACCACCGCCGTCCTGCTGCTCACCGGCCTCGGCTCCCGGATCGTCCCCATCCAGGGCGGCCGGGTCGCCGTCAGCATCGGGCGGCTCGCGGTGTCCGCGGCCGCGGCCTGCGCCACCGGCTGGATCGCCGGGCCCATGATCCCCGACCCGCTGCTCAGCGCCGCCCTCGGCTGCCTGCTCGTCCCGGCCATGTTCGGAGCGACCGGCACCGCCATACGCGCCCTCGAAGTCACCGCCCTGCCCGGTCAGATCGACCGGTTCACCTCCCAGTTCACACAGAGGTTCCGCAATGTCCGCTGACACCGACACGGCGCCCGCCGCCGTGGTGGGCCCCGCCCGCCGGACCGCATCGCCGTGGGTCCTGATGTACCACTCGGTCGCCGAGTTCACCGACCCCGCGGAGGACCCGTACGGGATCACCGTCACCCCCCGCGCCCTGGAGGCGCAGCTGCTGTGGCTGCGCTCCCGCGGGCTGCGCGGGGTGTCGGTCGGCGAACTGCTCCGGGCCCGGGCCGCCGGACGCGCGGCCGGACTGGTCGGGCTGACCTTCGACGACGGCTACACCGACTTCCTGACCCACGCGCTCCCGCTGCTGCGCCGCCACGACTGCACCGCCACCCTGTTCGTCCTGCCCGGGCGGCTGGGCGTGGACAACGTGTGGGATCCGCTCGGGCCGCGCAAGTCCCTGCTCACCGCCGAGGGCATCCGCGAAGTCGCCGCGGCCGGGCAGGAGATCGCCTCGCACGGGCTGCTCCACCAGGACCTCACGGCAGCCGGCGACGACGTGCTCCAGCAGGAGCTGCGGGGCAGCCGCGACCTGCTGCGGGAGCTGACCGGAACCCTGCCCGAGGGGTTCTGCTACCCGTACGGACACCTCGACGCCCGGGTCGTCGCCGCCACCCGGGCCGCCGGGTACGGCTACGCCTGCGCCATCGACCCCGGCCGGCTCGCGGGCCGGCACGCCCTGCCCCGTACGCACGTCAGCCAGGCCGACGCGGGCGCGCGGCTGCGCGTCAAGCAGGTCCGCCACCAGGTCCGCGAGCTGCGGCGGGTGGTCCTCCCGTGAAGGCCCTGCACATCATCACCGGGCTGGGGGTCGGCGGCGCCGAGCAGCAACTGCGGCTGCTGCTGCGGCACATGCCGATGCACTGCGACGTCCTGACGCTGACCAACCCGGGTCCGGTCGCCGAGGGGCTGCGCTCCGACGGGGTGCGGGTCGTGCACCTCGGGATGCGGGGCAACCGGGACCTGGGGGCGCTGCCGCGGCTGGTGAAGTTCATCCGGCGCGGCAAGTACGACCTCGTGCACACCCACCTGTACCGGGCCTGCGTGTACGGGCGCCTCGCGGCCCGGATCGCCGGCGCCGGGGCGACCGTGGCCACCGAGCACTCCCTCGGCGAGGGCGAGATCGAGGGCCGGCCGCTGTCGGGCGGGGTGCGCGCCCTGTACCTGGCCAGCGAGCGCCTGGGAGCCGCGACCGTGGCCGTCTCGGACACCGTGGCGGCCCGGCTGGAGGCGTGGGGGGTGCCGGCGGCGCGGGTGCACGTCGTACCGAACGGGATCGAGTCGATCCGCTTCCGCTTCGACGAGGGCGTACGGCGCTCCACCCGGGCCCGGACCGGGCTGCCGGAGCGGGCCTTCGTGGTCGGCGGGGTCGGCCGGCTGGTGCCGGGCAAGCGCTTCGACGTCCTGGTGCGGGCCGTGGCCGCGCTGCCCGGGGCGCACCTGCTGCTCGCCGGGGACGGGCCCGAACGCGCGGCCCTGCGGCGGCTCGCCGCGGAGCTGGGCGCGCAGAGCCGGATCCACCTGCTGGGGGAGCGGGACCCGCTGGGCGACAGCCCGGACGGCCGCACCCCGGGGATCCCTGCGCTGCTCGCCGCCATGGACGTCTTCGTCTCGCCGTCGCGGGAGGAGGCCTTCGGGCTGGCCGTGGTCGAGGCGCTGGCCGCCGGGCTGCCGGTGCTGCACGTCACCTGCCCGGCCATCGACGACCTGCCCGCCGCGCAGGCCCCCGGCGCCCGGCGCATCGGCACCGGCACGGACGAGCTGATCGCGGCCCTGCGCGGCCACATGGAGGCGGGGGTGCGCCGGCTGCCGCCGCCGCCCGTGGTCCGCCGCTACGACATCGCCCGCAGTGCCCGGCAGCTGCTGGACGTCTACGACCTCGCGCTGTCGGCCGCACCGGGCCCGGCAGCACCCCGTTCCCCCGGGCCGCGTGCGGACGCCGCGCCGCTGCCGCAGCCCCTGGAACCCAGCGCCTCGAACGCCGACGGGGCCGAGAGCGCCCGGCGGTGACGAGGCCGGCCGACCCCTACCGAACCCTCCTCCCCTCACCCAGGAAGTGACCACGCCCATGGCCGACAGCGCCGACCAGAAGAAGTCCGAGAAGAAGAGCGAGAAGAAGGCCGACCACCGGTCCGGGAGGAAGCGGCTCCGGCGTCGGCTGGTGCCGCCTCCCGCCTGGTGGCCGTTGCCCGCCTGCGCCCTGCTGGGGCTGGCCGCGGGCGGGGCGTACGGGGTGCTCAAGGCGCCCGAGTACGCCGCCACCAGCTACGTCGTCGCCGTGCCCGACGACACCACCGAGCCGGCCACCGCCCTCGGCTTCGCCCAGGCCTACGCCCGGATCGCCACGAGCAGCTCCACGCTCGCCTACGCCCAGCCCCGCGCGGGCATCGCGGCCCGCCAGCTGCGGACCCAGGTGCGGGCCGAGACCTCGCCCGAGTCCCCGATGATCGCGATCACCGGCACCTCCAAGAGCCCCGCGGAGGCCGCCGACATCGCCAACGCCGTCGCCGACGCCCTGTCTCTGAGCAGCAATCAGGCCGCCAAGAACACCGGCGTGCAGCTGCTGCTGTTCAACCAGGCCGTGGCCCCCACCGACCCCGCCTCCCCGTCCGCCGCGATCAGCGGCGCCGTCGGGCTGTGCGCCGGCGGGCTGCTCGGCGGGCTGTGGCTGCTGGCCCGGCCGGCCCGGCGCAGGGACCAGGAGCAGGCGCGGGAGCGGGCGGAGGCGGGGGTGCGGGCGGAGCAGGAGCAGCCGGCCGTCGAGGAGTACCCCTCGCTCCCCGCGCAGGGTGAGCACGCCGAGACCAAGGAGAAGGAGTCCGTGCGATGAGTTCGGGCCCCGCCGCGGCCCTGTCGGTGACGCTGTGCCGCGACCCCCGGCAGTTCGCCGCGCTGGAGCAGCCGTGGAACCGGCTCGTCCGTGCCTGTCCCACCGCGACCCCCTTCCAGAGCCACGCCTGGCTGCACTCCTGGTGGCTTTCGTACGGGAAGGACGGCCGGCTGCGGATCGTCCTCGTGCGGCGCGGTGAGGAGCTGGTCGGCGCGGCCGCGCTGATGCTCGTACACCGGCCGCTGCCGCTGCTGGTGCCGCTCGGCGGCCCCATCACCGACTACTTCGACGTGCTCGTGTCCGCCGAGCACACCGACCAGGTGGTCCCGGCACTGGCCCGCGGTCTGCACCGGGCCGCCCGGGGCGCGGTCGTCGACCTGCGGGAGGTGCGCCCCGGAGCCGCGGCCGAGGCGCTGTACAAGTACTGGCCCGGGGTCGCGTCCCGGCTCACCGACTCCACCTGCATGGAGCTGCCCGCGCTGCCGTTCGACGAGCTGGTCAAGCGGATGCCGGCCTCCGGCGCCCAGCGGGTCCGGGCCAAGCTCCGCAAGACCGACGCGGCCGGGATCGAGGAGCACGAGGTCGGCGAGCAGGAGGTACCGCGTGCCGTGCGGAACCTGCTGCGGCTGCACGAGAAGCAGTGGCGCGGCCGCGGGGTGACCCCCGAGCACCTCAGGCCCCGGTTCGCCGAGCACCTGACCCGGGCCACCCGGCGGATGGTGCGGGCGGGGGAGGGGCGGCTGACGGAGTTCCGGCTGGACGGCAAGGTGGTCGCGGCCAACGTCACGCTGCTGTCGGCCGGGCTGAGCGGCGGCTACCTGTACGGCGCCGATCCGGACCTGCGCGCGCGCAAGGTGGACGTGGCGACGCTGCTGCTGCGCCACGAGGCCGGGCGGGCGCTCGCGGAGGGCCGCCCGGTGGTGAGCTTCCTGCGAGGGAACGAGCCGTACAAGAACCACTGGCGGCCGCAGACCGTGGTCAACCAGCGGTTCCTGCTGGCCACCAGCGCGCTCGCGCCCCTGCTGCGGCTGCACGAGTCGCAGGTGACGGGGCGCGAGCGGGCGGTGGACGCGCTGCGCGAGGCGCTGCCGGCCGCCAGGGACTGGCGGGCGCGGCTCAACGAACTGCGGGTGCGATGACCCGTCTAGAAGGGCCAGAAGCCGGAGTCCTCGCCCAGGTCGACCTTGACGCAGACCGACTGCTTGCCGACCAGCTTGGAGAGCCATTCGCCGAAGCTGAGCGGAACGCACCACTCCTTGGAGTTGAGCGGCGGCTTCGCCGGTTCCGGCAACGGCACCGGGGCGGGGACCGACGGGGTCGGGCTCGCGGAGGGGGCGGGGGTCTGCGGCGCCGGGACGGCCGGCGAGGGCACCGGCGTGGGCGCGGGCTCGGACACCTCGGGGGTCGGGACCTGCGGGCTCGGGGTCGCCGGGAGCGGGACCTCGGGCGTGGGGACGAGCGGACTCGGGGTCACCGGGGCCGGGACCACGGGGGTCGGGGTCACGGGAGCCGGGGCCACGGGCGAGGGCTCGGGCGCCTCGGGGGTCGGGGCCTGCGAGGGTGTGGGCGTCGGGACCTGCGGGGTCGGGGCCTCGGAGGGCGAGGGGAACTCGGGGGTGGGGACCTGCGGGGTCGGCACCGCCGGGGTCGGGACCTGCGGGGTCGGGACCTGGGGCGTCGGGACCTGCGGGGTCGGGACGGCCGGTGTGGGTACGGCGGGCGTCGGGACCACCGGGGTCGGGACCACGGGCGTGGGCACCACCGGGGTGGGGACGACCGGGCCGGGCTCGGGCAGCCTCAGCGCCTCCCGGAAGACCTCCGTGGACTGCGGGTTCTGCTTGCACTGCCACACGCCGTGCGGGCAGTAGTCGGTGATGGTGTGGTAGAGCGGCTTGTGCAGCTCGATCCACCGCAGCATGCGCCGCACGTACTCGGGATTGTCCCCGCGACGGAACAGCCCCCACTCCGGGTACGAGATCTGCTTGCCGTGTGCCTCCGCGAAGTCCACGTGCTTCTGGAGCCCGTACGGCTGGGAGATCTGGTCGTCGAAGTTCCGGCCGGGGCCCTGGTCGTACGAGTCCATTCCGATGATGTCGACCACGTCGTCACCGGGGTAGCACTCGGTCCAGCCGATCGCGTCCTTGCCCCGGTTCGGCGCGAAGTCGAACTTGAACTCCTGTCCGGGCACGGCGCGCATCGCGGTGACGATGCGCTTCCAGTACACCTTCCAGTTCTCCGGGTCCGGCGCGCACCGGTGCGTGTAGGTGATGCCGTTCATCTCCCAGCCGAGCACGATCACCGTGTCCGGCACGCCCAGCGCCACCAGCCGCTCGGCGAGCCGGGTGAAGTGCCGGTCGAACTGGCCCTCAGCGCCGGCCCTGATCAGCCGGGCCACCTGCCGGTCGGGCACCCGGCCCTCGTTGCGCTCCTGCATGGGGACGTTGAGGACGAACAGCCGGTCGTCCTGGGCCTTGCGCCAGCGCGCCCAGTCCTCCAGGAAGCCGACGTTGCCCTCGATGCCCGCCCACCGGTCGCCGGGCAGGTAGGTGTGCCCGACCCGGATCTCCTTGCCGCCCAGCCAGTTCGACAGGTGCGGGATCCGCGCCACACCGGGCGGGCCGAAGTCGAGATAGGCGCCCATGGCGACGTCCGAGCCCGGGTACCGGTCCTCGTCGGGTTCCGCGAGCGCGGCGCCGGTGGCCAGCAGTCCGGCCGTGACCGTACCGATGCAGGTGCTCGCCAGTCGGCGGCGTGGTCTGGGCATGGCGTCTCCCGAGCTTTCCTGAATCGGTGTGCTTACCAAAGACGTTAGGCATCAGATCTGACGAATGCCCTGTTCGGTGCCGCTGCCGTAGGCCATTCGCAGGTGCACACCATCCCCGCTTGGTCCGACTAGGTGAAAGACACCGCTGCCATGCACGCGTATCTCAACCATGTGCCCGCCGTTCTGCTCAGACTCGACCGCAATCCGTTCCACCACGGAACCCTCGGCGCCGTCAGATCCCTTGGCCGCAGGGGCGTGGAGGTCCATGCCGTCGTCGAGGCCGGGGGAGGTCCCATGGGGCGTTCGCGCTATGTGCGCGCCGTGCATCCCGGGCCGGCCGGCGGGCTGGACCCGGAGACGCCCGAGGCGTTGCTGGAGTGCCTGACCGGGGTGTCGGAGCGGATCGGCCGGCCTGCGGTGCTGATCGCCATGGACGATCTGAGCGCGATCACGGTCTCGCGGATCGGGCCGGTGCTGACGGACCGTTTCCGGATTCCCCATCAGCCCGACAACCTGCCCGCCCGGGTGGCCGACAAGGCCGAGCTGGCGCGGCTCTGCGCGCGCTGGGACGTGCCGCACCCGGAGACGGTCGTCCCGGCGAGCGGCGGCGAGGCGGCGGAGGCCGCCTGGCGGCTGGGTCTGCCCGTGGTCGCGAAGTGGAGCCGGCCCTGGCTGCTGCCGTCCGGGGCCGACGGGCTGCGCAGCACCACGCTGGTGCACACCGTCGCCGAGGCGCGGCGGCTGTACGAGCGCTCCGCCGAGGCCGGCAGCCGGCTGCTGCTCCAGCGGTTCCTGCCGGCCGGGCCGGACACGGACTGGTTCTTCCACGGCGCCTTCGCCCGGGGCGGGCGTCCGCTGCTGGCGGGATCGGGCCGCAAGGAGCTGTCGTGGCCGGTACGGACGGGGCTGACGGCGGTGGGCCGCTGGCTGCCGGACCCCGCGGTGGAGGAGGCGGGGCTGCGGCTCGCCGAACGGCTGGGCTACCAGGGGATCCTGGACCTGGACTTCCGCCGGGACGAGCGGGGCACCTTCCGGCTGGTGGACTTCAACCCCCGCCCGGGCGCGCAGTTCCGGCTGTTCACGGACACCGCCGGGCTGGACGTCGTACAGGCGATGTACCTCGATCTGACGGGCCAGCGGGTCCCGGAGCCCGTGGGCGGGCCGGGTCGGGTGTTCGTCGCCGAGAACTACGCGCTGCTCGCGGCCGTGCGCGGCGGATCCCTGCCGCGCCGCCGCGCGCCGGGTCCGGCGGCGGGCGCCGCGGATCCGGCCCCGCCGGCCGCGGCCGGCCGGCGGTCCGGTCCGGTCCGGTCCGGCCCGGGCCTGCCCGGGCGGCCCGCGGCGGGCCGGGACCGGGGGCGGGTGGAGGCCGCCTGGTTCGCCGGCGACGACCTGATGCCGTTCCTGGGCATGCTCGCAGCCTTCCTCGGGCGCGGGTTCGGCAAGGGGGCGCGCGTCCTGCGGGGGGTGCCCGCCCAGGGCCGGCGCACCGCCCTGGCGGCGGTTCGGGCGCCCCGCCAGCGGGGGCGGGACCAGCCCGGCCCGTCCCCGCTCTCCCCCGCGCCGCCGGAGGCGCCGGCGGCGCCGGACGAGCTGGTGACCCGTTGAGCACGACAGTGGAAGGAAGACCGTGAGCCGGATGGACGATCTCGTGGTGGTCGGCGCGGGCCCGTACGGGCTGTCGATCGCCGCGCACGCGGCGGGTGCGGGGCTCGACGTACGGCTCCTGGGGAGGCCGATGGCCTCCTGGCGCGACCACATGCCCGACGGCATGTACCTGAAGTCGGAGCCCTGGTCCTCCAACCTGTCCGCACCGGACGGGCGGCACACCCTGGCCGAGTACTGCGCCACCCGGGGACTGGTCGCGGAACACGGCACTCCGCTGCCGATCGGCACGTTCAGCGACTACGGGATGTGGTTCGCCCGCCAGGCCGCGCCCGAGGTGGAGGAGGTGACCGTCACGGAGGTGACCCCGCAGGGAGACGGCTTCCGCGTGCACACCGCCGAGGGACCGCCGCTGCTCGCCCGTACGGTCGCGCTCGCCGTCGGGGTGATGCCGTTCGCCCACCATCCGCAGACGCTGCGCGAACTGCCGCCGGGCCACTACTCGCACAGCAGCCGACACCGGGACCTGACCCGCTTCGCCGGGCTCGAGGTCGCCGTGCTCGGGGCCGGGCAGGCGGCCCTGGAGACCGCCGCCCTGCTGGCCGAGCAGGGCGCCCGGCCCTGCCTGGTGGCCCGGCGCGCCCGGCTGAACTGGAACGCGGTGCCGCAGCCCCTGAGCCGCCCCGCGCTGCGCGCCCTGCGCGATCCGCACAGCGGGCTGGGCACCGGCTGGCGGAGCTGGGCGTGGTCGGAGCTGCCCTGGGCGGTGCGGCGGCTGCCCGCCGCCACCCGGGAGCGGATCGCGGCGACCGCGCTGGGCCCGGCCGGCGCGTGGTGGCTGCGGGACCGCTTCGAGCGGCGGGTGCCCGTGCTGCTCGGGCACCGCCTGCACCGGGCGGTCGCGGTGGGCGAGCGGACCCGGCTCGGCCTGACCAACGGGTCCGGCGAGTCAGTGGTCCTGGACACCGCGCACGTCATCGCCGCCACCGGGTTCACCCCGGACCTGGCCCGGCTGGAGCTGCTCGACGCGGGGCTGCGGGCGGCGCTGGAGACCGTGGGGGGCAGCGGGACGCCGGAGCTGAGTCCGGGCTTCGAGTCCTCGTGGCCCGGACTGTTCTTCGCGGGGCTGCTGACGGCTCCCTCGTTCGGCCCTTCCATGCGATTCGTGCACGGCGCGGGCTTCACGGCGGGGAGACTGGTGAGAGGAGTCCGCAAACGGCTCGGCGCACGGGGCCCGGTGCCGGGCTCCGCCGGTGAGGCCCGGTGTGCGCGGGCCGCAGCCGGGCATCCCAAGACGTATCTGCGGTGACATCCGCGGAGAGACACGCGGTGAGAGGGGTCCGCGATGAGCGCGGAGCGAGCACAGGGCCGTGGCTGGGTACGGATTCCCGCCAGTCGCGGCGAACAGCCCGCCACGATCCGGGCCTCCGGGTACGACCGCGGCCCGTACGCGACGGCGTCCCACCCCGCCCAGCCCCCGATCTACCTCTCCCTCGTCAAGCGCTGGCGGGAGGCCGGGCGCACCCTTCCGGGGCATCCTGACGAGGAGTGGGAGCGGCTGATCTCCCAGCCGTGCTGGCCCGGCCGTTAGGTGGTGTGTCTCGTGGCAGCGGAGGAGCGCGACCGTCCCGAGCCGGACCGGCGGTCTCCCCAGACGGGCCCGGGGGAGCGGCTCGCGCTGAACGGCATGGGAAGTTTCGAGTGGGACCTGGACGCCGGCTCGCTGGCCCTGGACGAGGCCGGGATGGACGTCTTCGACCTGGAGCCGGACCGCTTCGACGGCACCCCGGAGGGACTCGGGCTGCGGATCCCGCCGGAGGACGGCGCCCGGCTGGCCGAGACGGTGGCGGGGGTCCTGGACTGCGGCGGCGAGTCGTACGGGGCCTACTTCACGGTGCAGCGGCGCGACGGCCGCGACCAGTGGACGCACACCCAGGGCCGGGTGCTGCGGGACGGGGACGGGCATCCGCGGCGGATCGTGGGGATCGTCCGGGACGCGACGGCGGAGCTGGCCCAGGCCACCATGCTGCGCAAACTGGAGACGGCCAGGGCCCAGCAGACGACCATCGTCCAGCGGACCACGGAGGCCCTCTCGCGGGCGGTGACGGTCGACGACGTCACGGCCGCGCTGACCGGGGCGGGCGCGCTGGAGCGGCTCGGCGCCGACGGGCTGGCCCTGGGGCTGGTCGAGGGCGGCACCATGAAGATCATCGCGTTGAGCGGGGAGTCGCTGGAGATCCTCAGCGAGCGGCGGTTCACCCGGCTGGACGGTTCGCTTCCGCTCTCGCAGGCGGTGCTCAGCAGGCAGGCACGGTTCGCCACCTCGCTCAGCGCGCTCGGCGAGGAGTTCCCGCTGCTCAGCGACTACCTGAGCCGGATCCGGTTCGACGCGGCCGCCTACCTGCCGCTGATCGCGCAGGCCCAGGCCATCGGCGGGCTGGTCCTCTTCTACCGGCGGCGCACCGAGTTCAGCCCCGAGGAGCGCAACCTGTGCCTCGGCCTCGCGGGCATCGTGGCCCAGTCCCTCCAGCGCGCGCTCCTCTTCGACCAGGAGCGGGAGTTCGCCACCGGGCTCCAGGCCGCCATGCTGCCGCGGCGGATCCCGGAGATCACCGGCGGGGAGATCGCGGTCCGCTACCACGCCGCCTGGAGCGGGCGCGAGGTCGGCGGGGACTGGTACGACGTGATCGCCCTGCCCCGCGACCGGGTCGGCATCGTGGTGGGCGACGTCCAGGGCCACGACACGCACGCGGCGGCCATCATGGGCCAGCTGCGGATCGCGCTGCGGGCGTACGCGGGGGAGGGGCATCCGCCGTCCACCGTGCTGGCGCGGGCCTCGCGGTTCCTCGCCGAACTGGACACCGAGCGCTTCGCGACCTGCATGTACGCCCAGGTGGACCTGGAGACGGGCGGCGTACGGGCCGTGCGCGCGGGCCACATCGGCCCGCTGATCCGGCACACCGACGGCCGGACGGGCTGGCCCAACGTGCGCGGCGGCCTGCCGCTCGGGCTGGCCTCGGCCTTCGAGCGGGAGGAGTTCCCCGAGACCCGGCTCGACCTGGTCCCGGGCGAGACCCTCGTGCTGTGCACGGACGGCCTGGTGGAGGAGCCGGGCACCGACATCACCCAGGGGATGGCGGCCCTCGCCCACGCGGTCAGCAGCGGCCCGCAGGAGGCCGGGGCCCTCGCCGACCACCTCTCGGACCGGCTCTGGGAGCGCTGGGGCTCCGGGGACGACGTGGCCCTGCTGGTGCTGCGCCGGGAGCCCGACCCCGGCACCCACCGGGCCCCGCGCATCCACCAGTACATCCACCAGGCCGACCCGGAGGGCCTGTCGGAGGCCCGCTACGCCCTGCGCCAGGCGCTGCGGGACTGGGGCATGCCGGACCTCGCCGACGACGTGGAACTGGCCGCCGGGGAGCTGCTGGTCAACGCCCTGCTGCACACCGACGGCGGAGCGGTGCTGACGATGGAGGTGCTGCCCGAGCCGGTCCGGCGGATCCGGCTGTGGGTCAAGGACCGCTCCAGCGTGTGGCCGCGCCGCCGCACCCCGGGCGAGGCGGCGACCACGGGGCGCGGGCTGCTGCTCGTGGACGCGCTGGCCACGCACTGGGGGGTGGAGTCCCGCGGCGACGGCAAGGCGGTGTGGTGCGAGTTCGACGCCGCGGGCAGCCCCCGGAGCGCGGGGTGACCGGATGGTCACCCCGAGTTGTGGGATGCCCGGGGCGGGGCGATGATGCGCGGTATGGAACGGATCGTGCTGTGCGCAGGCTGAGCAGAGGCGCCGCGACGGGCATCGTGGCCCTGCTCCTGCTGGCCGCCGGAGTACCGACGGTCGTGGACTGGACGACGGGGCGGCCGCACGCGGACCCCGAGTGCCAGTCGGTGGCGTTCATGTCGATGACGGACGTCGCGCCCGAGTGCCGGTAGCGGCGGCTACCGGCCGGGCGCGCCCCGGACCGCAGCGGCCGTCTCAGTGGTGGGCGACCAGGTTGATCTCCTTGCGGTCCGCCGCGACCGTGTCGATGGAGCGCGGCATCAGGCCCGAGAAGTGGATCTCGTTGAGCTGGGCCTCGGCGAGCGCCGGGCCCGGGTGGACGGCCGGGGTGAACTTCAGCGAGCCGGTGGCCTCCCACGCGTGCTCCTGTCCGTCGCACTTCGCCTCGCCGCCGCCGAAGGCGAGCCGCGTGCCGTCCTGGACGACGGCCGCCGCGATCTGGAGCTTCGCCCCCACGGGTGACGGGTTCTCGCAGTGGTACGTGCCGGAAAGGGTGACCGTACCGTCCTCGGAGATATGACCGTACGGCTGTACGGAAATCCCCTGGTCGAAAGAAGTGGCTTCGGCGGCGACGGCGAATACCGCCGTGGCGGCCAGCGCGGACAGTGCCGCAAGGGCCATGCGGGTTCCGTGAATACCCATGATTCCTCCGGGTGGATGGGGCGGCGGGATTCCGCCGCAACGAATTGTGCTGGCAGTCGGCGGGCAACTCGCCGTACATGCCCGCCGCGCGTACTCGTGTCGGTGTGTGCAATTCCCCGCTCGGGCGCGTGAGACTGACCGAAATACGTCCCCGAAGGGATCCCGCATGCGCCAGTCCGCCGCTCCCGCCCGCCGCCGCCCCGCCTCCCGCCTCCCGCGGTTCGCCGCCGTTCTCCTCCCGTTGCTGGTGTGCGGCGCCACGGCCTGCCAGAGCGCGCCCGAGGGGGCCGCACTGGCCCCCGCCGCGGCGCCCGCCGTCGTGGTGGACGACGGGGCGCCGGGCGCCGAGGGCTCGGAGGCGCGCACCGGGGTGAAGGACGCCCGTGTGGGTGAAGCCGTACGGGTGCACGGCCGGCAGGTCGGCCGGCACCTGGAGGCGGTGCTGAGCGCGTACGTGGACCCCGCGGTCAGCGTGGAGGAGAACTTCGCCCCGCCGGCCGGCAAGCGCTGGGTGGCCGCCTCGATGTCGTTCGTCAACGTGGGCGGGGCCTCGTACGGGGCGCTCGGACGCATGTGGGCGCACGACGGCGCGGGACAGCGCCACCCGGTGGTGCCCACGGGTGAGCTGACCACCGGCAAACCCCTCGTCTTCGATTCCCTCGCGGTCGGTGAGCGGGCCGAGGGATGGGTCGTGTTCGAAATCCCGGAAAACGCGCGCATTGAGCGGCTCCAGTACCAGGACGCGAACATCCAGGCGAATTCCGGAGGGGGATTCTGGGCGGTCTAGCCCGCCCGGGTGAAAGGCCGTGAAGGGGTCGGGCGGCAGACCACTAGGGTGCGGCGCATGACTTCTACTCAAGCCGAGATCGACCGGTCCCAGCTCGGCACCCTTTCGGTGCTCGCCTGGATCGGCGACCCTTCCGAGGCGCACGACATCCCGTACCTCCTCGCCTACACCCTCGGTGACGGCCCGGGCGGTCCGGAGGCCGGCGAGGCGGCGGCCCGCGGGCTGCTGGAGGAGATCGGCCTGCCCATCGGCGACGTCGTCATGGACGGCACCCGCAACCCGGCCGCCTTCCCCGTGCAGATCCTGCTGGAGGGCAACCAGATCGCGCTCACCCTGCCGGGGATGAACGCCCAGTGCACCGCCCCCGACGAGTGGGTCGCCGCGGCGAACGAGAGCGGGCAGGCCTACTTCCTCTTCGCCACCCGCGCCTGGCCCGAGGCGGTCCCCGGCCAGCCGGTCGACGCGCCGACCCTGCAGGCGTTCGCGGGCGACGAGGCGGTGCTCACCGGCAGCGCGCACTGTGTGCTGACCGTGCGGCGCCTGCAGAAGTAGCCGCGCCGCGGGGCGCGCCCCATGCTCCGGCCGCCGGGCTCCCAGCCTGCCCGGTGGCCGGTTTCCGTTGTCCGCCTCCCGCCTCCCGCCTCCCGCCTCCCGCCCCCCGTCGCGCTCAGGGGCGTTCGAAGGCGAATTTCAGCGAGCGGACCCGGTTGTCGAAGTTCGACCCGGCCAGGTCCGGCAGGCCCACCGCGCGCAGGCCGACCGGCCGGGTGAGCAGTTCGCGGAAGAGCGCCTTCATCTCCACCCGGGCCAGGTGCGCGCCCAGGCAGAAGTGCGGCCCGCCCCCGCCGAACCCCAGGTGCGGATTGGGCGAGCGGGTGATGTCGAAGGCGTCGGGGTCCGGGAAGACCGCCTCGTCGCGGTTGGCGGAGGCGTAGTACAGGACCACCTTGTCGCCCGGGCGGAAGTCGTGTCCGCCCAGGGTGTGTTCGGTGGCCAGGGTCCGGCGGAACTGGATGATCGGCGTCGAGTGGCGGATCATCTCGTCGACCGCGCCGTCCGCGTGCTCCTCGAAGTCCGAGAGCAGCAGGTCGCGCTGGCCGGGGTGGTCGGTCAGCAGGGTCAGGCCGTGCGTGATCGCGTTGCGGGTGGTCTCCACCCCGGCGACCATCAGGAGCGAGAAGAAGGCGCCGAGCTGGCGGGCGCCGAGGGCCTGGCCGTCGACGTTCGCGCACACCAGCGCCGAGATCAGGTCGTCGGCGGGGTTCTTGCGCCGCTCCCGCCCGATGCCGGCCACCATCCGCTGCATCCGGGCGAGCGCGCGCAGGCCGCGCCCGGGCATCCGCAGCCGGGCGGCGAGGCCGCGCTCCACGCCGATGTTCTCGGAGGCGTGGTTGACGCGGTCGGCGATCTCGGGCCGGTGGTGCTCCGGGATGCCCATCATGTTGCAGATGACCTCCAGGGGCAGGCGGGAGGCCACCGCCGAGACGAACTCGTCGGGCTGCTCGGCCAGTACGTCGTCCACGATGCGGGCGGCCACCGCGTGGATGTCCGCCTCGGCGGCGGCCAGCAGGCGGGGCGTGAAGGCCCGTTGCACGATCTTGCGGAGCTGGGCGTGGTCGGGGCCGTCCAGATTGACCATCGAGTCCCCGAACAGGGCGCGGACCCAGCGGGCGGGCTCGGGGGTGGTCACGCCGGGCGCACTGGCGAAGACCTTGGGCAGGCGGCTGGCCTCCTGCACGTGGGCGTGGCGGACGAGGGCCCAGTGCCCGTGCCCGGGCCCTTCGGGGACGAAGACGGGCGCCTCCAGGGCCCGCAGGCGGGCGAAGGCCGCGAGGCGGTGTGCGGGGGGCTGCAGCCAGAACCCGGGCTCGGCCAGTTCCCTGCCGGGGTCTTGGCCGGGGCGTTGTGCGGGGAGTGTCATGGCCTGCCAACGCCGCCGGGACCGGAGGAGTGACGGCCGGGCAGCCGGCCGTCAGGGGCTCGGCTCCGGCGACGGCGCGGTCAGCGAGGCGGCCGCGCGGCCAGGGTCAGGCCCACGGCGACCGTCGCGGCCGCGACCAGGCCCGCGTAGAGGACCGCGTACGCCCCCGCCCACGTGCAGGCCAGGACGGCGAGCGCGGACACCGGCAGGGTGAGCTGCTGTGCAGGGCCCCGCTTGAAGTGGCGGGAGTGCAGGAACCACACCATCATCAGGAAGATCGCCGTCGGCACGGTCACGGCCGCGTTGGCGGCGATCTGCGAGACGTGGGCCTTGCCCACCGCGTGCTCCACCGCGACCTCGATGCCCGCCCCGATCGCCGCACCGGAGGCGAAGACCAGCAGGTGGCCGTAACCCCACGGGATGGCCTGCCGGTTCGAGGTCAGGTACTCGTGCATCGGCACCGCGAAGTAGATCCACCAGGCGGCGAAGACGATCAGCAGTCCGCCGCCGGCGATCGGGAGCAGCTGGTCCAGCGCCTCGTGCTCGTCGAGGGCCGACTTCACCGCCACCGTGCTCGCGGCGATCGTCTCGCCCAGCACGATGATGGTGAACAGGCCGTACCGCTCCACGATGTGGTGCGCGTGCCACGGCGTCTGGTGGCCGCGCTCGGCGATCACCGGGACCAGCAGCTCCATGGCGACCAGGACCAGGAACAGCCACCGCTTCCAGCCGTCCGGGGCGAACAGCAGCGCCACCCAGGCGGCCTGGCAGACCACCAGCCCCGCCGCATACGTGAGCGCGGCGGTGCGCGCCGCCCCGCTCTCCCCGGCGGCGGCCCGCAGCCATTGCGCGGTGAGCGCCACCCGCATGATCAGGTAGCCGATGACGGCCACGGTCCAGTCGTTCTCGTCGAAGGCCCGGCTCACGCCCGCCGCGTAGACGAGCACGCCCGCGATCTGGACGAGCGTCGCGATCCGGTACGGCACGTCGTCGCAGTCGTAGGCGGAGGCGAACCACGTGAAGTTCATCCACGCCCACCACACGCCGAAGAAGACGAAGAAGTAGCCGACCACGCCGGCACCGGGATGGCCCTCCGCCAGCGCGTGCACCAGCCGGGCGCCCGCCTGCGCGATCGCGACGACGAAGCAGAGGTCGAAGAACAGCTCCAGCGGGGTGGCCGCGCGGTGGTGCTCGTCGCGGCTGCGCGCGGTCATGGGGATGTACGCCATAGCGGCCAGCAGACCAGATGCCCGGGGTTTCAGCAGGCCAGACGCGCGGCCCTGACCGCCCGGGTGCCCCGGGCGGTCGCGTACCGCTCCACCACCAGCCGGGCCAGGCGCGGATGGTCGGCCAGCGGCTGCGACACGGTCCAGGCGCCGCACCCCGCCAGGGCGCGGGTGAACCGGCCCGGGGCCAGCAGGTGCGCGGCCACGGCGATCCGGTGGTGGCCTGCGGCGCGCAGGGCGGCCAGGGCCTCGGGCACGGTGGGCCCGGCCGAGGTCAGGTAGGCGGGCAGGACCGGGACCGGGTCGGGGCCGCGGTCGTCCGCCAGCAGCGCGGCGAGCCGGGCCGCGCAGTCCTGCGTACCGGCGTTGCCGCCGGGCCGGGAGGAGCCCGCGCCCGCCACGACCACCGCGTCGGCCCGCGCGTAGGGGCCCCGGCGGCGCTCGGCTTCCCGCAGGCGGCCGTGCAGGGCGAGCGCGACGGCGGGCTCGCCGCCGAGGCCCTCGGTCAGCACGCAGCCGGTGCCGTCCAAGGCGGCCGGGACGTCGATGCGGCGGTGGTAGCCGTCGCCGAGCAGCAGCGGGACCACCACGGCGTTCGGGTGCTCCCGTACGACCTCGGCCAGGGACGGCGACTGGACGTCCAGGTGGCCCACGACCGCGCGGACCCCGCTCAGGGCCTCGATGGCGGCGGTGAGCCGGGCGGTGGCCGCGGCGGCGGCCGCGACCGCGCTGCCGTGCACGGCGAGTACGAGCATGCCTTCACGCTAGGCGCGGGCGGGGCCCCCGGGAGGGCGTCGAAGGGCCCTCGCCGGGGGCCGCAGGTCCCGTCGCGGAGGGGGCCGTGGACCCCGGCCCCGGGGCCCTTTTCGGCGCCCGGGGGCAGCGGAGGCGGCCTACGGTCGAGAGGTCGGGAGCACGAGGGAACATACGCACGCACGGAGTGAGACCCATGGCGCAGACGCTGGTTGTCATCGGGCACGGCATGGTGGGGCACCGCCTGCTGGAGGCGCTCGCCGAGCGCGACGCGCTCGCGGACCCGGCCCGCCCCGGCGACACCGGGTGGCAGGTGACCGTCCTCGCCGAGGAGGAGCGCCCCGCCTACGACCGCGTGCACCTGTCCGCCGCCTTCACCGGCGCCACCGGCGAGGAGCTCGCGCTCGCCCGCCCCGGCTTCCTCGCGCGGTACGGCATCGACCTGCGCCTCGGTGACCCGGCCGAGCAGATCGACACCGCCGCCCGTACGGTGACCAGCCGGTCCGGGGCGGTCGTCGGCTACGACGCCCTGGTGCTGGCGACGGGCTCGTACCCGTTCGTCCCGCCGATCGAGGGCGCGGACGCCGAGGGCTGCTTCACCTACCGGACGCTCGACGACGTCGAGGCGCTCACCGCCTACGCCGCGGGCGCCCGGACCGGAGTGGTCATCGGCGGCGGGCTGCTCGGCCTGGAGGCGGCGGGAGCCCTGCGGACCCTCGGACTGGCCACCCACGTGGTGGAGTTCGCGCCGCGGCTGATGCCGCTCCAGGTGGACGACGGCGGCGCGGCCGCCCTGCGGGCCACCATCGAGTCGATGGGCGTCGCCGTGCACACGGGCGTCGGCGCGGCGGGGGTCGGCACCGACGGCGACGGCCGCGCCGTCAGCCTCCGGCTGACCAGCGGGCAGGACATCAGCGCGGACGTGGTGGTCTTCTCGGCGGGCGTGCGCCCGCGCGACCGCCTGGCGCGCGAGTGCGGGCTGGCGGTCGGCGACCGCGGCGGCGTGGTCGTGGACGGGCACTGCCGGACGAGCGACCCGTACGTCTACGCGGTCGGCGAGTGCGCGCAGACGGTGGACGGCAAGGTGTACGGCCTGGTCGCGCCCGGCTACCAGATGGCCGAGACGGTCGCCGAGGCCCTCGCGGGCGCCGGGACGCTGACCTTCACCGGAGCCGACACCTCCACCAAGCTCAAGCTGATGGGCGCCGACGTGGCCTCCTTCGGCGACCCGTTCGCCCCGGAGGGCCGGGACGGGGCCGTCTCCGTGGTGTTCTCCGACGCGCGCGAAGGCGTGTACAAGAAGCTGCTGCTGGGCCCGGACGGCGCGCTGCTCGGCGGCATCCTGGTCGGCGACGCCGAGGCCTACGGCTCGCTGAAGCCGCACGCGGGCCGGGTCCTGCCGGCCCCGCCGGAGGCCTTCCTGCTGCCCGCGGCGGAGGGCGCCGCGCTGCCGGGAGCGGACTCCCTGCCGGACGAGGCGGTGGTGTGCTCCTGCCACAACGTCACCAAGGCGCAGGTTCGGGACGCCGTGGTCGCCGAGGCGCTCACCGACATCGGCGGGATCAAGAAGTGCACCAAGGCGGGTACGGGCTGCGGCGGCTGCCTCGGCACCCTCCAGGCGGTGCTGGACGCCGAACTGGCGGCGGCGGGCATCGAGAAGCCGCGCGGCCTGTGCGAGCACTTCGCCCTCACCCGCGCCGAGATCTACGAGAAGGTCCGCACCGAGCACATCCGCGGCTTCAGCGAACTGCTGGAGGCCTACGGGGAGGGCGGCGAGGGCTGCGCCGTCTGCAAGCCGGTGGTGGCCAACGTCCTGGGCACCCTCGCCCCGGACCTGGGCCTCGGGCACGTCCTGGCGGGCGAGCAGGCGGCCCTGCAGGACTCCAACGACCTCTTCCTCGCCAACCTCCAGAAGGACGGCACCTACTCGGTCGTCCCGCGCGTCGCGGGCGGCGAGATCACCCCCGAACAGGTCATCGCACTGGGCGAGGCGGCCCGCGACTACGGCCTCTACACGAAGATCACCGGGGCGCAGCGGATCGGGCTCTTCGGGGTCCGCAAGGAGCAGCTGCCGGACATCTGGCGCCGGCTGGGCGGGGCGGGCTTCGAGTCCGGGCAGGCGTACGGGAAGTCGCTGCGCGCGGTCAAGTCGTGCGTCGGCGCCCGCTTCTGCCGGTTCGGGCAGGGGGATTCGATCCAGCTGGCGATCGACCTGGAGCTGCGCTACCGGGGGCTGCGCACCCCGCACAAGTTCAAGGGCGGGGTCTCGGGGTGCCTGCGCGAGTGCGCGGAGGCCCGGGGCAAGGACATCGGCGTCATCGCG
This sequence comes from Streptomyces sp. NPDC048270, assembly GCF_040652335.1. NCBI lineage: Bacteria > Bacillati > Actinomycetota > Actinomycetes > Kitasatosporales > Streptomycetaceae > Streptomyces > Streptomyces sp. NPDC048270. The sequence continues at coordinate 180,681 of NZ_JBEZLV010000010.1, read as the reverse complement.
ACCGCCAACGGCTGGAACCTGTACGTGGGCGGCAACGGCGGTGCGTCGCCGCGCCACGCGGACCTGCTGGCCGCGGACCTGACGGCGGCCGAACTCTTCGTCCTCGTCGACCGGTTCCTCATGTACTACATCCGCACGGGTGAGCGCCTGGAGCGCACGGCGGCCTGGATCGAGCGGCTGGAGGGCGGCCTGGAGCAGCTGCGGGAGGTCCTGATCGAGGACGCGCTCGGCATCTGCGCGGAGCTGGAGGCGCAGATGGAGCGGCACGTGGCGGCGTACCAGGACGAGTGGCAGGCGGTCCTGGAGGACCCGGTGGCGCTGGAGCGCTTCGGGACGGTCGACTTCGGTGCCGCCCCGCAGTCCCTCGAGCCGGGGCGCGGCCGCGCCGCCGTACTGGCGGACGGCACGCAGGCGGCCCTCTTCAAGGACCGGACCGGAGAGGTGTACGCCGTCGGCAACCGGGACCCCTTCTCGGGAGCGGACGTCATCGCCAACGGGATCATGGGCTCGCGCGACGGGGTCCCCGTCGTCGCCTCCCCGATGCACAAGCAGGTCTTCGACCTGCGGACCGGTGTCTGCCTGGACGATCCGGAGGTCCGTCTGCCGGTGCTCCCGCTGGACTGACGCACGGCCTGGACTGACGCACGGCCGAACGCACTGGGGTCGACGGGACCTTGTCCCGTCGACCCCAGTGCGTTCTCCTCTGCCGCGAGGCGGTCGCGGACACGGAATCTGGATAGGCAAGGACACCCCTCGACCTCTGAGGACACACCATGAGTTCCGCCACGAAGGACGCGGTCGCGGTACGGCCGCAGCTCGCCGATCCGGCGCAGTACCGTCCCGGCCGCACCATCACCGAATGGACGCCGGAGGATCCCTCCTTCTGGCAGTCGACGGGGAAGAGGGTCGCGACCCGCAACCTGTGGATCGCGGTGCCGGCGCTGCTGGTGGCCTTCGTGGTCTGGCAGGTGTGGAGCATCACGGCGACCAACCTCAAGGACGTCGGCTTCGGCTTCTCGCAGTCCCAGCTGTTCTGGCTGACGGCGGTCCCCGGCATCACCGGCGGTACCGCGCGCATCCTCTACACCTTCATCGGCCCGATGATCGGGCAGCGCCGCTTCACGGCGGTCTCCACGGTCGTCCTGATCGTGCCGCTGCTGTGGCTGGGCTTCGCGGTGCAGAACCCGGACACCCCGTACGGCACGATGATCGCGATCGCCGCGCTGTGCGGCATCGGCGGCGCGAACTTCTCCTCCTCCCTGGCCAACATCGGCTTCTTCTACCCGAAGCGGGAGAAGGGCAACGCGACGGGCATCAACGGCGGACTGGGCAACCTGGGCGTGTCCGTGGTCCAGCTGCTGACCCCGATCCTGATCACCTCGTCGGTGCTGGCGATCGGCGCGGGCCAGAAGAAGGCGAACGGCTCGGAGATCTACCTCCAGAACGCGGCCTTCGTGTGGGTGCCGGTGCTGATCGTGCTGGCCGCGGTGGCCTGGTTCGGCCAGAACGACCTCAAGGTGGCCTCCACCCCCTTCAGCCAGCAGAAGATCATCTTCAAGCGCAAGCACAACTGGCTGATGACCTGGCTCTACGTCGGCACCTTCGGCTCCTTCATCGGCTTCGCGGCGGCGCTGCCCCTGCTGATCAAGACCACCTTCCCCGCGTACTCGGTGGCCACCTACGCCTGGATGGGCCCGGCGCTCGGCGCACTCGCCCGCTGGGCGGGCGGCTGGATCGCCGACAAGCTGGGCGGCGCCCGGGTGACGATCCTGTCCTTCGTGGGCATGGCGGCCTCCATCATCGGTGTGATCACCTTCCTGCCGGCCGGCTCTGACGCCGGGTCCTTCTACGGCTTCTTCTTCTGCTTCCTGTCGGCCTTCTTCTTCTCGGGCATCGGCAACGGCTCGACCTTCCGGCAGATCCCGGTGATCTTCCGCAGCCAGCACCTGAAGGGGCTGACGGAGGGCACGCCGCAGTACACGGCCGCGCTGAAGCAGGCCGAGATCGAGTCGGGCGCCGTGACCGGGTTCACGGCCGCGATCGCCGCCTACGGGTTCTTCTTCATCCCGGCGATGTTCGCCAACTTCGCCGTGACGAGCGCGATGTGGGGCTTCGTGGGCTTCTACGCCTCCTGCGTGGTCGTGGCCTGGTGGTTCTACGCCCGCCCGGGCGCCGAGGCACCCAGCTAGGCCGTCCCGCCCCTCCCGGGGCTCCGCCCTTCCGGGGCCCCCGGGGCTCCGCCCTGACCCCCGGGTTCGGGGCGGAGCCCCGGCGCGCCGTGCGGCTGCGCGGCGAAGCACTCCCCGCCACGAAAGGCCACACCAGTGCTCGGCATGTTTCTGCAGCTCGGGGTCATGGTCGCGGCCATCGGGCTCGGGTCGCGGAAGGGCGGCGTCGCCATGGGGCTCTGGGGAGCCGTCGGGGTGTTCGTGCTCGCGACCTTCTTCGGGGTGACCCCCGCCGACACCTCCGGCATCGTCGACGTCATGCTGATCATCCTCGCGGTGATCACGGCCGCCGCGGCCATGGAGGCCGCGGGCGGCATCGACCACCTCGTCGCGCTGGCCGAGCGGGCCATCCGGCGAAACCCCCGCAGGGTGGTCTACGTCGCCCCCCTCGTCTCCTGGGCGTTCACCCTCGGCGCCGGCACCGCGCACGTCTTCTACCCGCTGCTGCCCGTCATCCACGACGTGGCCCGCGAGGGCGGGGTCCGGCCCGAGCGGCCTATCGCGGCGGCCTCCATCGCGGCCACCTTCGGTATCACCGCGTCGCCCGTCTCCGCCGCCATGGCCGCCATGATCGTGATGTTCGACGGCGACGGCTGGAACCTCCCCCGGATCATGGCGGTCGCCGTCCCCGCCACCCTCCTCGGCGTGCTGGTCGCGGCCGCCGTGCAGTCCAGGGTCGGCAGGGAGCTCGACCGGGACACCGAGTACCTGCGCCGGCTCGCCGCCGGGGAGCTCGAGGCCCCCGCCCCGGCCGAAGCCTCCGCCGCGCCCCGGCCGCGGGCGCGCTGGTCGGCGTACCTCTTCCTCGGCGGGACCGCGGCCGTGGTCGTCAGCGGGCTGTTCCCCGCCCTGCGCCCCGACACGGGCAAGGGCCCGCTCTCCATGCCCGCCACCGTCGAGATCCTCATGATGGCCGTGGCCGCGCTGATCCTGCTGGTGTGCAAGGTCGACGCCAAGCGCGTTCCGGCGACGGACGTGGCCAGGTCCGGACTGGTCGCGGTCATCGGTGTCTTCGGGCTGTCCTGGCTGGGCCTGTCCTTCATCGGCGCCAACGAGGCCCGGATCACCGGCGCCCTCGGCGGGGTCGCCCAGGACCATCCGTGGTTCTTCGCCGTCATGCTGCTGCTCCTCTCCGCGCTGCTGTTCAGCCAGGCCACCACCACGAAGGCCCTGATGCCGCTCGGCCTCGCCCTGGGCATACCGGCACCGTTCCTCATCGCGATGTGGCCCGCCGTGAACGGCTATTTCCTCTTGCCGACCTACGGGACCTTCATTGCGGCGATCAACTTCGACCGGACCGGTACCACCCGGGTCGGCCGGTTCGTCGTCAACCACTCCTTCATGCTGCCGGGCCTGGTCACGACGTGCGTCGCGGTATCCACAGGCTTCGCCCTGGTTCGTATTGTCTGATTTCTCGAGAAACTTGTGAAAGTTTTCACAAGCGCACGATGGACCTTCGGCCCTCACGAAACAGCAGGTCAGAGCAGGCCTGGGGGGTGGTCGGGCGGAGCGGGCAGGACCTTCGGGCGTCAGCTAGGGACCAACGCGGCGCCAAATGATCGATCAAAAGGCGTGCAATGGACACAAGCAATAAGGCGACTGAAGAAGGTGCGGGCGATGACTGCCACCCCTGCGGAGACCACGAAGATCGGCGAGGCCTGGGAGGGCTTCAAGGGCGGCCTGTGGCGTGACGCCATCGACGTCCGCGACTTCATCCAGCAGAACTACACGCCGTACGAGGGCGACGACGCCTTCCTCGTCGGCCCCACCGAGCGCACCACGGCCGTGTGGAAGGCGATCACGGACAAGTTCCCGGAGGAGCGCGAGAAGGGCGTCTACGACATCGCCCACGACATCCCGTCCTCGATCACCGCCCACGCCCCCGGCTACATCGACCGCGACAAGGACCTGATCGTCGGCCTCCAGACCGACGCCCCGCTCAAGCGCGCGATCATGCCGTACGGCGGCTGGCGCATGGTCGCCGGCGCCCTGGAGACCTACGGCTACCCGGTCTCCGAGGAGCTGGAGAAGGTTTTCACCGAGTACCGCAAGACCCACAACGCCGGTGTGTTCGACGCCTACACCCCCGAGATCCGCGCCGCCCGCAAGGCCGGCGTCGTGACCGGTCTGCCGGACGCCTACGGCCGCGGCCGCATCATCGGCGACTACCGCCGCGTGGCCCTGTACGGCGTGGACCGCCTCATCGCCTCCAAGAAGGAGGAGAAGGAGGAGCTGAACTACCTCCCCGCGGGCGGCCGTCCGCTGGAGGAGACGATCCGCCTGCGCGAGGAGCTCGCCGAGCAGATCCGCGCCCTCGCCGAGCTCAAGGCGATGGCCGCCTCCTACGGCTACGACATCTCCCGCCCGGCCGCCACCGGCCGCGAGGCCGTCCAGTGGCTGTACTTCGCCTACCTGGCCGCCGTGAAGGAGCAGAACGGCGCGGCCATGTCGCTGGGCCGCACCTCCACCTTCATCGACGTCTACCTCCAGCGCGACATCGAGGCCGGACTCCTCACGGAGGAGCAGGCCCAGGAGCTGGTCGACGACTTCATCATCAAGCTGCGCATCGTCCGCTTCCTGCGCACCCCCGACTACGACGAGCTGTTCTCCGGCGACCCCACCTGGGTCACCGAGTCGATCGCCGGCATGGGCGAGGACGGCCGGCCGCTGGTCACCAGGACCTCCTTCCGCTACCTCCAGACCCTCTACAACCTCGGCCCGGCCCCCGAGCCGAACATGACCGTCTTTTGGTCGCCGCAGCTGCCCCAGGGCTTCAAGGAGTTCTGCGCGCGCGTCTCGATCGACACCTCCTCGGTGCAGTACGAGTCCGATGAGCTGATGCGTCCGCGCTTCGGCGACGACACCGCCATCGCGTGCTGCGTGTCGGCGATGCCGGTCGGCAAGCAGATGCAGTTCTTCGGCGCCCGCGTGAACCTCGCCAAGACCCTCCTCTACGCGATCAACGGCGGCCGGGACGAGAAGTCCGGCGCCCAGGTCGGCCCCGCGACCGGCGCCCTCACCTCCGAGGTGCTGGACTACGACCAGGTCATGGCCAAGTTCGACGAGCAGATGGAGTGGCTCGCCCAGACCTACGTCCACGCCCTGAACGTCATCCACTACATGCACGACCGGTACGCCTACGAGCGCATCGAGATGGCACTGCACGACCGCGACGTGCGCCGCACCATGGCCTGCGGCATCGCCGGCCTCTCCGTCGCCGCCGACTCGCTGTCCGCCATCAAGCACGCCGAGGTCACCGCCCTGCGCGACGAGACGGGCCTGGCCACCGACTACCGCGTGGAGGGCGAGTACCCGGCGTACGGCAACAACGACGACCGCGTCGACGACATCGCCGTGTGGCTCGTCGAGGAGTTCATGAGGAAGGTCCGCAAGCACGAGACCTACCGGGGCGCCGAGCACACCCAGTCCGTGCTGACGATCACCTCGAACGTCGTCTACGGCAAGAAGACCGGCAACACCCCGGACGGGCGCCGCGCGGGCGAGCCGTTCTCGCCGGGCGCCAACCCGATGAACGGCCGCGACACCCACGGCTACGTCACCTCGGCGCTGTCGGTCGCGAAGCTCCCCTACGAGGACGCCGAGGACGGCATCTCGCTGACCAACACCGTCACCCCCGACGGGCTCGGCCGCACCCCCCAGGAGCGGATCAGGAACCTGGCGGGCGTGCTCGACGGCTACATGGCCAGCGACGGCTTCCACATGAACGTGAACGTGCTCAACCGCGACACGCTCATGGACGCCATGGAGCACCCGGAGAACTACCCGCAGCTGACCATCCGCGTCAGCGGCTACGCGGTGAACTTCGTCCGCCTCACGCGGGACCAGCAGCTCGACGTGCTGAACCGCACCTTCCACGGCTCGCTCTAAGGGCGCACCGCGCGCGGAGCGCGGCCCCAGCGAGCCACCTCAGACCGCGCGGCCCGGGGACGGTCCCCCCCCACCCCGTCCCGGGCCGCGCGCATCCACGGACACCGGATCAGTCTGGAGCACCTGCCATGACCGTCCTCCTCGGCGCGAACATCGCCCGCGCCGCCGCCACCCCCGCGGCCGCCGCGACCCAGCGGCCGAGCGAGGGCTCCGTGCACTCCTGGGACCTGTCGACCGGGGTCGACGGTCCGGGCACCCGCTTCGTCACCTTCCTCTCCGGCTGCCCGCTGACCTGCCTGTACTGCCACAACCCCGACACCTGGAAGATGCGCAACGGCAAGCGGACCTCGGCCGACGCCGTGATCGCCGAGGCCGCCAAGTACCGCACCTTCATCGCCGCGTCCGGCGGCGGGGCCACCGTCTCGGGCGGCGAGCCGCTCCTCCAGCCGGTCTTCGCGGGCGAGCTGCTGCACCGGATGAAGCACGAGCTGGGGCTGCACACCGCCCTGGACACCTCGGGCTTCCTCGGCGTACGGGCCACCGACGCCCTGCTGCGCGACGCGGACCTGGTCCTGCTCGACATCAAGTCCTGGGACCGGGAGACGTACCGGAAGGTCACCGGCCGCCCGCTGCGGCCCACCCTGGACTTCGCGCAGCGCCTCGCGGACCTCGGCAAGGAGGTGCACCTGCGCTTCGTCCTGGTGCCAGGGCTCACCGACGCGCCGGAGAACATCGAGGGGGTCGCCGCATTCGCCGCGGGCCTCGGCAACGTCTCGCGGGTGGACGTGCTGCCCTTCCACAAGCTGGGCGAGGGCAAGTGGCAGGCGCTGGACATGAACTTCACCCTCCACGACACGCCCTCGCCCGACGCGGAGCAGGTGGCCGCGGCCAAGCAGATCTTCGAGGCCCGGGGCCTGACCGCCGTCTGAACCCGTTCGGCCCAACGTTCACCGTCGCATAACGGGCCTAACAGGCACAGACCGCCTAGCGTGGTGCTGTGTCCGAGCCCACAGAAGTACTCGCCGCACCCCCGCCACCGCCGGAGGCACCCGAAACCCCGCCGCCGGCCGGCAGATCCGTCACCGCGCGGGCCACCCTGGCCGGCACCGCCGTCTCGCTGCTGCTCATCGTCGCCATCGTGCTGGGCAGCCGGCTGCTGCGCGACTTCGACTCGGCGCTGCTGCCGTACGCGGTCGCGACCGTCTTCCTGGCCTTCGGCGTGGCCTACCGGTACACGGTGTGGGTCTCCGCGCCCGGCGCCCGCCGTCTCTTCAAGAAGGGCTTCGGCAGCTTCTTCTCGGCCGCGAACTTCCGCAAGGCGCCCACCGCCCTGCCGAAGATGATCGCCACCTACCTCGGCTTCCAGAAGTTCCTCGGCGCCCGCTCACGCGCCCGCTGGGCCGCCCACCAGCTCATCTTCTGGGGCTGCATCCTGGCCGCGCTCATCACCTTCCCGCTCACCTGGGGCTGGTTCACCTTCACCTCGGACAGCGGCTCCGGCCCCGGGTACGAGATGCGGATCTGGGGCCTCAAGGTGCTCGGCTTCGACTCGCTGAACATCGTGGGCTGGCTGATGTTCCACGGCCTGGACGTCGCGGCGGTCCTGGTCATCCCCGGCGCCTCGTACTTCCTGTGGCGCCGGATGAAGGACCGCGGGGCCATCACCGGCCAGCGCTTCGCCTACGACCTGCTGCCGCTGATCTGCCTGATCGTGATCTCGGTGACCGGGCTGCTGCTGACCTTCTCGTCGATCTTCCTGCACGGCGGCGGCTACGAGTTCCTCGCCATCCTGCACATGGTGTCGGTGGTGTTCACCCTCATCTACATCCCGTTCGGGAAGTTCTTCCACATCGTCCAGCGGCCGGCCGCCGTCGGCATGCAGCTGTTCAAGTACACGGCCCGCCAGGACGAGCAGGTCTTCGCCTGCAAGCGCTGCGGGGAGCCCATCGACACCACCCCGTACGTGGAGAACCTGCGCGGCACGATGCGGGACCTCAAGCTCGACTTCAACGCCTTCGTCGAATACTGCCCGCGCTGCAAGCGGGTGCTGCGCGGCAACGCCTACCTGACCCACGTCAAGAAGGGCTTCAAGTGACCGCGACCGACCCCGCCAAGGCCGGGTCCCGGCCCGTGCCCGTCTCCATCGACCCCTCCATCGCACCGCCCGGCACCCGCAACTTCCGCGACGCGGGCGGCATCCCCGCCGACCAGTGGCACGCCGACCAGAACGGCGAGACCCTCGTCCCCACCCACTGCTGCTTCTGCGGGGTGCAGTGCGGGATGTACCTGCGCGTGGACAAGGGCGGCAAGGTCTTCGGCGTGGAGCCGCGCAACCACGACATCAACCGGATGCGGCTGTGCCCCAAGGGCATCAACGCCTACCAGCAGGTCAACCACCCCGACCGGCTCACGAGCCCGCTGATGCGCCGTTCCCGCGACGAGGAGTTCAAGGAGGCCTCCTGGGAGGAGGCCCTCGACTTCACCGTCTCCGAGGTCAGGCGCATCCAGCAGGAACACGGCAACGACGCCTTCGGCCTGCTCGGCGGCGCCAGCCTGTACTCCGAGAAGACCTACCTGGTGGGCAAGTTCGGCCGGGTCGCCCTCAAGACCCGGCACGTCGACTACAACGGCCGCCTGTGCATGGTCAGCGCCGCGGGCGCCAACAAGCTGGCCTTCGGGATCGACCGCGCCGCCAACCCCTTCTCCGACATCCTCCTCACCGACTGCCTGCTGATCGCCGGGTCGAACGTGGGGGAGTGCTTCCCCGTGATGACCCAGTACGTCTGGGGCGCCCGCGACCGGGGCGCCTCGCTGATCGTGGTCGACCCGCGCGAGACCGCCATCGCCCGCACCGCCGACGTGCACGTCGCCCTCAAGCCCGGCACCGACTCGGCCTTCTTCAACGCCGTCCTGCACGTGATCGTCGCCGAGGGGCTGACCGACGACGCCTACCTCGCCGCCCACACCACCGGCTGGGAAGAGGTCAAGGAGAACGTCGCCGGCTACCCGCCCGAGCGGTCCGCCGCGATCTGCGGGATCCCGGCCGAGCAGATCGTCCAGGTGGCCCGGATGTTCGGCGGGGCCGGCAAGGCGATGGCCTTCCACGCACGCGGGATCGAGCACCACTCGCAGGGCGTCGAGAACTGCCTGTCCGTCATCAACCTGTGCGTGGCCACCGGAAACCTGGGCCGGCCCGGAGCCGGCTACGGCACCATCACCGGCCAGGGCAACGGCCAGGGCGGCCGCGAGCACGGCCAGAAGGCCGACCTGCTGCCCGGCGGCCGCTCCATCATGAACGAGGAGCACCGGCGCCAGATCTGCCGCATCTGGGGCATCGAGGAGTCCGAACTCCCGCCCGCCGGAACCTCCATGATGGAGATGGTCTGGCAGATGCAGCGGCGCGAGATCCGCGGTCTGATCGGCATCTGCAACAACCCCTTCGTGTCGCTGCCGAACTACGCGACGGTCAAGGAGGGCTACGACGCCCTGGAGTTCCACGCACAGTTCGACTTCTTCCTCTCCGAGACCGCGACCAACGCGCACGTGGTCTTCCCGGTCACCGTCTGGGCCGAGGACGAGGGCGTCATGGCCAACACCGAGGCCCGCGTCGTCAAGCACAACAAGGCGCAGGAGCCGCCCGCCGGCGTGCGCACGGACACCTGGGTGATGTGCGAACTCGCCAAGCGCCTCGGCGTCGGGGACAAGTTCGACTTCGCCGGCTCCCGCGAGGTGTTCGAGGAACTGCGCGTCGCCTCGGCCGGCACGGTCAACGACTACTACGGCATCACCTACGAACGCCTGGAGGAGACCGGCGGGATCATGTGGCCCTGCCCCTCCACCGACCACCCGGGCACCCCCCGGCTGTTCGAGGGCGGCAAGACCTTCCACCCCGACGGCAAGATCCACCTACAGGTCGTCGAGTGGCACGCGCCGATGGACCCCTACACCGAGGAGTACCCGCTCTCCCTCACCACGGGCCGCACCGTCGCGCACTTCCTCTCCGGCAACCAGACCCGCCGCCTGGGCGCCCTCGTCGAACAGACCCCGCGGCCCTGGGTGGAGGTCCACCCCTCGCACGGTTTCAAGAACGGCGACCCGGTCCGGGTGGTCACCCGCCGCGGCAGCGAGGTCTTCCCGGCCCTGGTCACCGAGGCCATCCGCCCCGACACCGTCTTCATCCCGTACCACTGGCCCGTCCCCACGGCCGCGAACGCCCTGACCATGGACGCCCTCGACCCCCGCTCGAAGATCCCCGAGTACAAGGTCTGCGCCGCACGGGTCGAGGCCGCGGAACGGATCGACGAGGTCCCCGCGCCCCCCACCGCCCCCGGCCACGAGGCCTACCCGGAGACCCAGGTCTCCCGCACCGACCCCCTGCCCCCCACGGCCCCGCAGGGCCGTGGCACGGCGGAGAGGAGCTGACCCGCCATGATGGGCCGCACGATCTTCATCGATCCGGGCCGCTGCATCGGGTGCCAGGCCTGTGTCTCCGCCTGCCGCGAATGCGACTCCCACCGCGGCAAGTCGATGATCCACCTCGACTACACCGAGCCCGGCATGTCCGTCGCCTCCCTCCCGACCGTCTGCATGCACTGCGAGGACCCCGTCGCCCCCTGCGCCGAGGTCTGCCCCGCCGACGCGATCCTGGTGACCGCCGACGGCGTGGTCCAGCAGGCGGACACCACCCGCTGCATCGGCTGCGCCAACTGCGTCAACGCCTGCCCCTTCGGCGTCCCGAAGATCGACCTCCAGGCGAAGCTGCAGATGAAGTGCAACCTCTGCTACGACCGGACCGCCTACGGACTGGCCCCCATGTGCGCCACCGTCTGCCCCACCGGAGCCCTCTTCTACGGAACGCTCGAGGAGCTCCAGGCCGAGCGGCCCGGAGTCCAGGTCGCCGACTCCTTCGTCTTCGGCGACGTGATGGTCAGCACCGGCGTGGCGATGGTCGTGCCCGCCGACAAGGTCCAGTGGCCGGTCCCCGGCGGCCTGCCGGTGGTTGAGATCAATGGAGTGGACATGCGCGAAGCGCATTCGAACGAGGGTGGCGACGGGCGACCGGCGGGCGGAGTGGACGTCCGATGAGCGTCACCGAACAGCCGGCTCCCGCGCCCGGCCAGGATCCCGACGGCGACGCCGCCGCGGAGCAGCTCCGCGACCGGATCAGCGCCGATTCCCTGACCACCCGCCGCGACTACCTGCGGATCGTCGCCACCGTCTCCGGCGGCCTGGCCGTCGGCGGCGTCGGCGTCGCCGCCGGCATGCTGCACCGGCACGGCGACAACGAGAAGCTGCCCGAGGCCAAGCGCGTCGCCGACCAGCTGGCGCCCGGCCAGTCCGTCGCCTTCCGCTTCCCCGGCGACGAGGACCGGGCGCTGGCCGTCAGGCTGGCCGACGGCACCCTCGTCGGCTACTCCGCCGTCTGCACCCACCTGGCCTGCGCCGTGCTCTGGCGCGAGGACCGGGGGGTCGACGGGGAGCTTTACTGCCCCTGCCACGAGGGCGTCTTCGACGTCCGCACCGGCGAGGTGGCCGCGGGCCCGCCACCGCGCCCGCTCCCCATGGTCTTCCTGACCGAGCAGGCCGACGGCAGTGTCTGGGCCATCGCCACCGCCCGGTCGGGAGAGCCGGCCAAGGACGCCCTGTGCCGGCAGTTCGGCGATTCCCGCCCCGAGACGACCCGCAGGCTGGGCTGCCCCGGAGCGGATCGCGCCGCCTCCGACGAAAGCGGACGGACGTGAGCGACGCACAACTGCCTCCGCGCCCCGACTACCGCCCGGGAAGCGCCCAGCCCCGGCTGAACCGGCCGGTGCGCGAACGGTATCCGCAGATCCGCTCCACCAGCGGCTACGGGGACCCGCGGATCCGGCACACCGGCCCCGGGCCGGGCGCCGGCACCGAACAGGAGCCGGAGCGGTCCTCGAAGCTCAACGCCCGTCTGACCCTGGCCCTCACCGTGGTCATCGGACAGCTCTGGGCGCTGACCGTGACCGTCAACGAGTGGATGAAGGGCAACACCGGCACGGCCTGGTGGGGTGCGGGATTCCTGATCCTGTCCTTCCTCGTCGTGATCGCGCTGTGGCTCCTCGACCCGAAGGACCGATGACCATGTCGATACCCACGCCCACCCCCTCCGCGGTGCGCTCGCACCGCGCGGAGACCTACAAGCCCGGTGCCACCATCGGCGACTGGCGGCCCGAGGACGACGGCTTCTGGCAGTCCACCGGCCGCAAGGTCGCCCAGCGCAACCTCTGGGTCTCGATCCCCGCGCTGATGCTGGGCTTCGTGGTCTGGCAGGTCTGGTCGGTCACCGTCGTCAAGCTCAACGACGTCGGCTTCGGCTTCTCCCGGTCGCAGCTGTTCTGGCTGACCGCCATCCCCGGCATCACCGGCGGCACCTTCCGGATCCTCTACACCTTCATCGGGCCGATCTTCGGCGAGCGGAAGTTCACCGCCTTCAGCACGATCGTCCTGGTCGCGCCGATGCTGTGGCTGGGCTTCGCGCTCCAGGACACCGAAACCCCGTACTGGGAGCTCGTGCTGATCGCGGCGGTCTGCGGCATCGGCGGCGCCAACTTCGCCTCCTCGATGGCCAACATCGGCTTTTTCTTCCCCAAGCGGGAGAAGGGCAGCGCCAACGGCCTCAACGGCGGGCTGGGCAATCTCGGCGTGAGCGTGGTCCAGCTGGTCGCCCCGCTGGTGGTCACCGCCGCCGTCCTCGGTGCGCCGGCCGGCGGCCCCCAGCACGACGCCAAGCAGAACACCGACATCTGGCTGCAGAACGGCGCCTTCCTGTGGGTGCCGCTGCTGGTCGTCGTAGCGCTGCTCGCCTGGTTCCTGATGAACGACCTCAAGGTGGCCGCCGCCCCCTTCAGCCAGCAGAAGATCATCTTCAAGCGCAAGCACAACTGGCTGATGACCTGGCTCTACGTCGGCACCTTCGGCTCCTTCATCGGCTTCGCCGCGGGCCTGCCGCTGCTGATCAAGAACAACTTCGAGGCGCAGGGCTACCAGGCCACCACCTATGCCTGGATCGGCCCCTTCATCGGCGCGCTCATGCGCTGGGCCGGAGGATGGCTCTCCGACAAGATCGGCGGCGCCAGGGTCACCATGCTGTCCTTCGTCGGCATGGCGGCCTCGCTGGTGGTGGTGATCTTCGCGCTGCCGCACAGCGGCGACCAGGGCAGCTTCTGGGCCTTCTTCATCGGCTTCCTGGCGGCCTTCGCCTTCTCCGGCCTCGGCAACGGCTCGACCTTCCGCCAGATCCCGGTGATCTTCCGGGACCAGCACATGCGGGAGGCCGAGGGCAAGGGGCCCGAGGCGCAGGGCGCCGCGCTGAAGCAGTCCGAGATGGAGGCGGGCGCCGTCACCGGCTTCTCCTCCGCCATCGCCGCCTACGGGTTCTTCTTCATCCCCGCGATGTTCGCCGCCATGGCCGTCACGCACGCGCTGTGGCTGTTCATCGGCTTCTATGCCACCTGCCTGGTGGTGTGCTGGTGGTTCTACGCCCGCAAGGGCGCCGAAGCCCCCAGCTGAACGGGGCCGTCCCCGGGGGCGGCCGTACCCTGGAGGCATGAGCATCCCCGCCGCCCCCGACCCGCAGCACGGGCCCGCCGTGCCGCCGAAGACCGAGCCGAAGCCCAAGCCCCGGCTCGTCTTCGACGACCCGCTGGACCAGCAGTCCTCGGACGACACCGACCGGGGCTGGGGCGAGCGGCCGGCCGCCGGAGGCAGCGCGGCCGACCTGGCCCGCTTCCTCGACGAGAAGCCCCCGCACCACATCTGAGCCGCGGGGGCGGCCCGCGTGGTCCGGCCGGCTAGAACGCGTCGCGCGAACCCGGCGAGCCGGTGCCGCCGCCGTTCGCCCCGCGCTGTGCGACCAGGGCGTCGCGGATCTCCTTGAGGACCTCCAGCTCCGTGATCTCCATGGTCTCCTGCACGCCCTCCTTGGCCTTGCGGCGCGCCTCCACCTTGGCGAGGTACTTCGCCATCGGCAGGACCATGAGGAAGTACACGACGGCCGCGGTGATCAGGAAGGTGAGCGCGGCGTTGAGCACCGAGCCCCAGAGGATCTCGACGCCGGTGGGCTGGCCGCCCGCGTCGAGGCCGCAGGGGGCCTTCAGGCACGACGTGTAGACATCGAGGCTCTTGGTCCCGATGGCTCCCACCAGCGGGCTGATGATTCCCTTGACGATGGCGTTCACGATGTTCGTGAACGCCGCGCCGATGACCACGGCGACCGCGAGGTCGACCACGTTGCCGCGCATCAGGAAGGCCTTGAAGCCCGCCAGGACGCTCTCCTTCTTCTTCTCGCTCACCACTGAGCCCTTCTTCATATCTGCCGAACACGGAGCCAACGGTTCCGAAAACTACGGCAGTCCGGGCGCGCTCTGTCCAATCGCCCCACCCTTCGAGGTGACTTGACCGGTCGCGTGTGCGGATCAACACAGCGTCACCGCCAGTCGGGCCGTCGCACCCGCGCCCACGAGGGCCCGCGCCGTGTCCCGGGGCACGGACAGGACCACCAGCGCCCCGCCGTCCCCCGTTCCCGGATCCGCGGCGGGCACTTCGGCGACCCGGGCGCCCGCCGCCACCACCCTCGGGGGCCCGGCACGCTCCGCCGCGACCACGTCGACCCGGTCGCCGGGCCGCAGCAGCCGCACCGTGGCCGCATCGGCGATGCGCACCGGGGCCGACACCATCCGCACCGGCGCGGGCGCGGGGGCGCTCGGGGAGGCCCGCACCCCGGGGGGTGCGGCCCGCGAGGCCTGCGCCTGCGTCCCGCCCACGGCCAGTGCCGCCGCCGCGACGGCCAGCCCGGCCGCGAGGGCCCGCCGCCGGCGCCGCAGGGCCCTGCGCAGCCGGTCGCCGCCCCGCCCGACCCGCAGCGGGGGAAAGGCGGGCACGGGCCGCGCCGGGGGACACGGAGACGGGCAGGGGGAGGCGGAACCGGAGGCAGGAGCTGAAGCGGAGGAGCAAGGGGGAGCAGAACCGGACGCGGAGGAGCAGGGGGCAGCGGAACCGGACGCCTGAACACCCGTGTGCGCGGGAGCGCGCACGGGTGCGGGAACCACGGGTGCGGAAACCACGGGTCCGGGAACGGGGAGGGAGGAGGGGAGCGCGGAAGAGCGCGAGGAAAAACGCGCGGAAGAACGCGCGGGCGTACGGGACATGAGGGCCACCACCAGTCGCAGGGAGTCGCTGTGCCCGGACCCGGCGCCCGGACACAGCCCACGATCCGGCCTCCCGCCGGATCCCGCTCCGGCCTGTGGACGATCCCCAGCTTGTGGACAACCCCGTCACCCTCAGGTGTCAGGGACCGCCCCCACGGCGGCTAGGGCAGTTCGATCCCCAGATCCCAGCCGTCGTGCGCGTGCGTGCACAGGCAGGCGCGCGCCTGCGTCGCCGGGAGCGCCGCCACCGCGTCGAAGAGGACCTCGCGCAGCCGGCCGACGTTCTCGCCGAACACCCGCAGCACCTCCGTGTGGGACACGCCCTCACCGGTCTCGGCGCCCGCGTCCAGGTCCGTCACCAGCGCCATCGACGTGTAGCAGAGCCCCAGCTCCCGGGCGAGGACGGCCTCCGGGTGGCCCGTCATGCCGACCACCGACCAGCCCGCCGCCGCGTGCCAGCGCGACTCGGCGCGCGTCGAGAACCGCGGCCCCTCGATGACGACCATGGTGCCGCCGTCCACCGGCTCCCAGTCCCGCCCCCGGGCCGCCGCCAGCGCGACCGACCTCCCCACCGGGCAGTACGGGTCCGCGAAGGTGGTGTGCACGACGTTCGGCACGCTGCCGTCGGGCAGCGGCTCCCCGTCGAAGAAGGTCTGCGCGCGGGACTTCGTACGGTCGACCAGCTGGTCGGGAACGAGCAGCGTGCCCGGACCGTACTCGGTCCGCAGGCCGCCGACCGCACACGGGCCCAGCACCTGGCGGACGCCGACCGAGCGCAGCGCCCACAGGTTCGCCCGGTAGTTGATCCTGTGCGGCGGGACGGTGTGGCTGCGCCCGTGCCGGGGGAGGAAGGCGACCTGCCGGCCGGCCAGCTCACCCACGTACAGGGAGTCGCTCGGAGGTCCGTACGGGGTCTCCACCTGGATCTCGGAGACGTCCTCCAGGAAGGAGTAGAAGCCCGAACCGCCGATGACACCGATCTCTGCGTTCACCATGGCGCCACCCTAGCCGGGCACGCGAAAGGCCCCGCTGCCCGATGGGCGGCGGGGCCTTTCGGCGAGTGGAACGGTTGGTCAGGCAGCCGAGGTGGAGCTGCTGCCCGAGCTCGACGACGTCGAGGAGGACGAAGCGGCGGGAGCGGCGGCAGCCGTGGACGTCGACGGGGCCGAGGCCGGCTTCGAGGCAGGGGTGCTGCTCGACGAAGCGCCGCGGCTGTCGTTCCGGTAGAAACCGGAGCCCTTGAAGACGATGCCGACCGCGGAGAACACCTTCTTCAGGCGTCCGTCACAGCTCGGGCACACGGTCAGCGCGTCATCGGTGAACTTCTGCACGGCCTCAAGGCCCTCACCGCACTCGGTGCACTGGTACTGGTAGGTCGGCACGAATTTCCTCCTGGCACTCTCACTCAATGAGTGCTAACGACGCTCCATGGTGACGTATTCCGGCGGATCAGTCCACCGTCACCGGCACGCGGTGACCCATCCCACGCTCGTTCACCCGGTTACGGGAGGCCGACGAGGGGGCCGACGAGGGGGTCGGCGAGGGGGCCGCGGCCGGGGCCGCGGCGGGCGCGGACGAGTTCACGATCCGGCTCGGAGCCTTGGGCGCCAACTTCGCGCGCAGGGCCAGCAGGGTGACCAGGGCCAGCGCGGTGGCGGCCATCGGCACCAGGAAGCCGTACGCGGACCCGTGCGCGTCCGTCAGGCGGCCGGCCAGGGTCACGGCGACGGCCTGTCCGAAGGCGACCGCGCCGGTCAGCCAGGTGAAGGCCTCGGTGCGCGAGGCGGCCGGGATCAGCTGCTCGATCATGGTGTAGCCGGTGATCAGCGCCGGGGCGATGCACAGGCCGACGACCAGGCCGAGCGCGCCCAGCACGATCGCCGAGTTCGCGGCCCACAGGACCGAGGCGGCGGCGGTGAGGCCGATGTAGCCCAGGATCAGGCGGCGGCGCGGGCCGATCTTCCAGGCGATGGCGCCCATGGCGATGCCGGCGACCATGTTGCCCGCGGCGAAGACGCCGTAGAGCAGGCCGTTGGCGCCCGGGTTGCCGATCTCGTTGGAGAAGGCGGCGAGCGAGACCTGCATGCCGCCGAAGACGGCGCCGATCCCGAGGAAGGCGACGATCAGGACGCGCAGGCCCGGGAAGGACAGGGCGGAGGCGTGCTTCTCGCCGTCGGCCGGGCGGCCGGTCGGCTTGGGCTGGGTGGCGCGCTGCGCGGCGAAGACGAGCCCGCCGACGAGCGTCAGGGTGGCCTCGGTGATCAGGCCCGCCGAGGGGTGGACCTGGGTGCACAGGAAGGTCGCGAGGACCGGGCCGACGACGAAGGTGAACTCGTCGGTGACGGACTCGAACGCGGCCGCGGTCGGCAGCAGCGGCGAGCCCTCGAGCTTGGCGGCCCAGCGGGCCCGGACCATCGGACCGGCCTGCGGGACGGAGGCGCCGGCCGGGACGGCGGCCAGCACCAGCGCCCACAGCGGGGCGCCGAGGAGCGCGAGGGCGGCCAGCGCGCCCACGGAGGCGGTGTGCGTCAGGGCGGCCGGGACCAGGACGGCGCTCTGGCCGAGCCGGTCGGTGAACTTGCCCATCAGCGGGGCGAACACGGCCATGGACACGCCGGTCACGGCGGTCACGATGCCGGCGCTGCCGTAGGAGCCGGTGGTGTGCTGGACGAGCAGGAGGATGCTGACGGTGAGCATCCCGAAGGGAAGCCGGGCGGCGAAGCCGGGAAGTACGAAGCCGAGGGCACCGGGGGTGCGCAGGAGCTGCCCGTAGCCGGGGCGGGCGGAGGGGGTGGACGTGGCGGACGTTCCGGTCGTGACCGCGGATGTCACGGCCTTGCCTTTCCGCTGCCTGGTAGAGCGTCCCCGTCTGCGGACGGTGCGTCGCCTTGTGAGCGACCGCACCCGTACATGTGGGAGCCCCGAGAGCTGTCCTCTTGCGCAGAACCGAGTGATACCTGGGCGCCCACTGCGGGAGGGAGCCACGGCCGCTTTGCGGTCGCGCCAGCTCTGCATCAGGCAGAGTTGGTTCGATCTGTTGTGCCTTCATCGTACAGGGGAACCCACTACCACGCCCTGTGATTGCGGCGACAAGGCGTGTCTTCACCTGCGATTAACGGGAGCTTCGCCTTTTTAAGCCCATAGAAACACGGTTAAAACAGGGCATAAGTCACCGAAATCGGAGGAATTAGAACGCCGCTCTAAAGTCGGACTCCATCGGGACGCGTCACCCGCGCGAGCGCGAAGACCCGTTCCCGCCCGTCCCCAGCCACCCGGCCAGCTTGCCGCCGCGGGCCACCGCGCGCAGCCGCGCCTCGGCCGCGTCCCGTACCGGATCGGTGGTCACGACCAGCAGCTCGTCCCCGCGCCGCAGCACGGTCGACGGCAGCGGTACGAAGCTCTTGCCCTCGCGGACCACCAGGGTGACCGAGGCCCCCGGCGGCAGTCGCAGCTCGCTCACCTCTACGCCGTGCATCCGCGAGGCGGCGGGGATCGCGAAGGAGAGCAGGTGTCCGCGCAGCTTCTCCAGCGGCGCCGACTCGATGCCGAGGTCCGAGGCGGATTCGTCGGTGGCGCCGAGCTCCAGCTTGCGCGCCAGCCAGGGCAGGGTCGGCCCCTGCACCAGGGTGTAGACGACGACCAGCACGAAGACGATGTTGAAGACGCGGTCGCTGCCCTCGATCCCGGACACCATGGGGATGGTCGCCAGGATGATGGGCACGGCTCCGCGCAGACCGGCCCAGGACATCAGGGCCTGCTCGCGCCAGGGGATCCGGAAGGGCAGCAGGCTGACGAAGACCTCCAGCGGCCGCGCCACCATGGTGAGGACCAGCCCGATGATCACGGCCGGCCAGAAGTCGTGCACCAGCTCGTGCGGGGTGACCAGCAGGCCGAGCAGGACGAACATGCCGATCTGGGCGATCCAGCCGAGCCCGTCCGCGAACCCGCGGGTGGCCGGCCAGTGCGGGAGCTTGGCGTTGCCGAGCACCATCGCGGCCAGGTACACGGCGAGGAAGCCGGATCCGTGCGCCATCGCGCCGGCCGCGTACGCCGTCACGGCGATGGCCATCACGGCGATCGGGTAGAGGCCGGAGGCGGGCAGCGCCACGTGCCGCAGGCCGTACGAGCCCAGGAAGCCCACGGTCAGGCCGATCGCGGCGCCGATGGCCAGCTCCAGGGCGATCTTGCCGAGCAGGACGTACCAGTCGTCGATCGGCCCGACCGTGGCGAAAGCCACGACCAGGATGACGACGGGTGCGTCGTTGAAGCCGGACTCCGCCTCGAGGACGCCCGTGATCCGGGAGGGGAGCGGGACCTTGCGCAGGACGGAGAAGACGGCCGCCGCGTCGGTCGAGGAGACGACCGCGCCGATCAGCAGGGCCTGGCGCCATTCCAGTCCGACCAGGTAGTGCGCCCCCGCGGCCGTGATGCCGACGCTGACCGCGACGCCCACCAGGGACAGCACGATCGCGGCCGGCAGGGCCGGTTTGATGTCTTTCCACTTGGTGCCCAGACCGCCCTCGGCGAGGATCACGACGAGCGCGGCATAACCGATGACCTGGGTCAGCTCGGCGTTGTCGAAGACGACGTTGCCGATGCCGTCCTGGCCTATCGCGATGCCTATGCCGAGGTAGATGAGCAGGCTGGGGAGGCCGCTGCGTGAAGAGATGCGTACCGCCGCGACGGCGACGAGCAGCACGAGCGAGCAGACCAGCAGAAGCTCATTGAGCGTGTGGACAGTCAGCGGGCGACCCTTCCTCAAAGCACGCGGAGGATCCGGTGGATCGTTCCTCCAGCGGCAGGTTCGGCACGTAGTTCGTTACCTTACCTAATCTTTGACGTTCCCTTTACGCGTTAGCCACATTGTGAAACGCCTGTTCGTCCCTGTCCTTGCCAGCTCCACCCCTGACGGATCAACGAGTACGGTCCTGCGCCTATGGTTGCTCCCAGCACTCCCAGGACCACCCTGCCCCTCTAAGGACAGCGATGCCCGCCAACGAAACCGCTCCTTCCGTCAAGAAGAAGGGACGACGTGTCCGTCTGATCGTGCTCGTGCTGGTCCTGGCTCTCTTCGCGGGCCTCGGCTACGGGGCGTACTGGGGCGTCGACAGCGTGCGCGCCTCGTTCCCCCAGACGACCGGCTCCCTCAAGGTGCCGGGCCTCACCGGGACCGTCGACGTCAAGCGCGATGCCCACGGCATCCCCCAGCTCTACGCCGACAACGACGACGACCTCTTCCGCGCGCAGGGCTTCGTCCACGCGCAGGACCGGTTCTGGGAGATGGACGTACGCCGCCACATGACCTCCGGGCGGCTCTCGGAGATGTTCGGCGCCGGCCAGGTCGAGACCGACGCCTTCCTGCGCACCCTGGGCTGGCGCCAGGTCGCGCAGGCCGAGTACGACAAGAAGCTCTCGGACGAGACCAAGAAGAACCTGCAGTCCTACGCCGACGGGGTCAACGCGTACCTGAAGGGGAAGTCCGGCAAGGACCTCTCCGTCGAGCACGCCGCCCTCAAGCTCAGCGGCGACTACCAGCCCGAGCAGTGGTCGCCGGTGGACTCGGTGGCCTGGCTCAAGGCGATGGCCTGGGACCTGCGCGGCAACATGCAGGACGAGATCGACCGCGCCCTGATGGCGAGCAAGCTCACGCAGGCGCAGATCGACGAGCTCTACCCGCCCTACCCCTTCGACCGGAACAAGCCGGTCGTCGAGGGCGGCAAGATCGAGGGCGGCAAGTTCGCCCCCCAGGCCTCCGGCGGCTCCGCCTCCGCGGGCTCCGGCTCGGGCGGTTCCGTCGCGGGCGGCTCCCAGGCCTCCACGGGCAGCGGCAACGGCACCGGGCTCGCCGACAACGCCACCGCCCAGGGCGCCACCGTCGGCCTGCGCACGCAGCTGACCTCCCTGGCCAAGACCCTGGACGAGATCCCCGCGATCCTCGGCCCCAACGGCAGCGGCATCGGATCGAACTCCTGGGTGATCTCGGGCAAGTACACGACCACCGGCAAGCCGCTGCTCGCGAACGACCCGCACCTGTCCCCGCAGCTGCCCTCGGTCTGGTACCAGATGGGCCTGCACTGCCGCACGGCCTCGGCCCAGTGCCAGTACGACGTGTCCGGCTACACCTTCTCCGGGATGCCCGGCGTGGTCATCGGGCACAACGCCGACATCGCCTGGGGCATGACGAACCTCGGGGCGGACGTCACCGACCTCTACCTGGAGCAGGTCAAGCCCGAGGGCTACGTCTACGACAACAAGGTGGTCCCCTTCACCACGCGCGACGAGGTGATCAAGGTCGCGGGCGGTGCCGCCAAGAAGATGACCGTCCGCATCACCAACAACGGCCCGCTCGTCTCCGACCGCAGCGACGAGCTCGGCACGGTCGGCTCCCGCGCCCCGGTCGCCAGCTCCGCGCCCGACCGCGGCAACGGCTACGCCGTCGCCCTGCGCTGGACCGCCCTGGAGCCGGGCAAGTCGATGGACGCGGTCTTCAAGCTGAACAAGGCCAAGGACTTCAACGAGTTCCGCAAGGCCGCCGCCGACTTCGAGGTGCCCTCCCAGAACCTGATCTACGCCGACGGCAAGGGCCAGTCCGGCAACATCGGCTACCAGGCCCCGGGCCGCATCCCGGTCCGCGGCGCCGGTGACGGCCGGATGCCCGCGCCGGGCTGGGACTCCAAGTACGCCTGGAAGACCGGCAAGGACGGCAGCGCCGAGTACATCCCGCAGAGCGAGCTGCCCTTCGAGTCCAACCCCTCGCGCGGCTACATCGTCACCGCCAACCAGGCGGTCGTGGAGAGCGGGACCGGCGCCGGCAAGTACCCGCACCTGCTCACCACCGACTGGGGCTACGGCGCCCGCAGCCAGCGGATCAACGACCTCATCGAGGCGAAGATCAAGGACAGCGGCAAGATCTCGACCGACGACATGCGCGCCATGCAGATGGACAACAGCAGCGAGATCGCCGCGCTGCTGACCCCGATGCTGGCCAAGATCGAGGTCTCCGACCCGGACGTGCGCTCCGCACAGAAGCTCCTGGAGGGCTGGAACTACACCCAGGAGAACGACTCGGCCGCGGCCGCCTACTTCAACGCGGTCTGGCGCAACATCCTCAAGCTGGCCTTCGGCGACAAGATGCCCAAGGAGCTGCGGGTCGAGGGCAGCTGCATGAACGTCCGCGCCGACAGCGGCCCCGCCGACGAGCTCTCCGAGGTGGTCCGCGAATGCGGCGCCCGCGGGTCCGACTCGGCGCAGCCGGACGGCGGCGACCGCTGGTTCGAGGTGGTCCGCCGCCTGGTCAAGGACGAGAAGTCGCCGTGGTGGAGCGCCCCCAAGAAGGGCTTCGCCCAGCCGGCGACCACCACCCGCGACGAGCTGTTCGCCCGGGCCATGGAGGACGCCCGCTGGGAGCTGACCGCCAAGCTCGGCAAGGACCAGTCCACCTGGAGCTGGGGCCGGCTGCACCAGCTCACGCTGAAGAACCAGACGATCGGCACCGAGGGCCCCGGCTTCCTGCAGTGGCTGCTCAACCGCGGCCCGTGGAACCTGGGCGGCGGCGAGGCCACCGTCAACGCCACCGGCTGGAACGCCTCCAGCGGCTACGGGGTCACCTGGGTGCCGTCGATGCGGATGGTCGTGAACCTCAACGACCTCGACAAGTCCCGCTGGATCAACCTCACGGGCGCCTCGGGGCACGCGTACAACTCGCACTACACGGACCAGACGACGATGTGGGCCAAGGGCGAACTGCTGGACTGGCCCTTCGGCAAGGACGCGGTGGACAAGGCGACGGTCGACACCCTGACCCTCAAGCCCTAGAAACGGAGCACCCCGGAAGGGGTGGCCACCGCCTGCACGGGGTGGTCGTGCGGTTCCTCCGGGACCCGCGCGACCACCTCTTCGTCGTAGAGGAGCACCACCAGCGCCGGATGCGCCCCGGCGCGCTCCAGCCGCTCCAGGACCCGGTCGTACGAGCCCCCGCCGCGGCCCAGCCGCATCCCGCGGCCGTCCACCGCGAGCCCGGGCAGGAGCACGGCGTCGGCCGCGGTCACCGCGTCCGGTCCGAGCGCCGGGCCGGTAGGCTCCAGGAGCCGCATCTTTCCCGGGTGCGCGGCCTCGGCGAGGCCGCGGGGGCCCTCGTACGCCGCCCAGTCGAGGTCGTTGTCGGGCAGCAGCCGGGGCAGCAGCACCCGCTTGCCGGCCGCGCGCAGCGCGTCGAGCAGGGCGCGGGTGCCGGGCTCCGTGCCGACGGAGACGTAGGCCGCCACCGTTCGCGCACCGGCCAGTTCGGGGAGATCGAGGGCCGTGACGGCCAGCGCGTCGGCCGCGGCGCGGCAGGCGTCGGGGGACAAGGCGCGGCGGGCGGCGAGAAGTTCCCGGCGCAGTCGAGCCTTGATGGAAACGGGATGCGGATTCTCTGTCACAGCGGATTCAAATATCCTCGGTAAATCGGCACATAAGTGGATCTACCTACCCGTGATCTGGCCAGGCGTTCGGCAGGACCCACTATCGTTCGGGGCATGACTATGTTGCACCCCGTGATCAAGAAGGCCGTCATTCCGGCTGCGGGCCTCGGCACTCGCTTCCTTCCGGCGACCAAGGCGACCCCGAAGGAAATGCTCCCCGTTGTGGACAAGCCGGCCATCCAGTACGTGGTCGAGGAAGCCGTGGCGGCCGGGCTCGACGATGTCCTCATGATCACTGGGCGTAACAAGCGCGCTCTCGAAGACCACTTCGACCGCAACTACGAGCTGGAGTCGGCCCTCATCGCGAAGGGCGACGACGACCGGCTGAAGAAGGTCCAGGAGTCCAGCGACCTGGCCACCATGCACTACGTGCGCCAGGGCGACCCCCGTGGCCTGGGCCACGCCGTGCTGTGCGCCGAGCCGCACGTCGGCCGCGAGCCCTTCGCCGTCCTGCTCGGTGACGACCTGATCGACCCGCGCGACCCGCTGCTGCGCCAGATGGCCGAGATCCACGCCCGCACCGGCGGCACCGTCATCGCGCTCATGGAGGTGGACCCGGCCAGCGTGCACCTCTACGGCTGCGCCGCCGTCGAGGCCACCGACGAGGACGACGTGGTCCGGATCACCGGCCTCGTCGAGAAGCCGGACGCCGCGGACGCCCCCAGCAACTACGCGGTGATCGGACGGTACGTCCTCAACCCCGCGATCTTCGACATACTGCGGGAGACCGAGCCGGGCCGCGGTGGGGAGATCCAGCTCACCGACGCCCTGCAGAAGCTGGCCGCCGACGAGACCATCGGCGGCCCGGTGCACGGCGTGGTCTTCCGGGGCCGCCGCTACGACACCGGGGACCGCGGCGACTACCTGCGGGCCATCGTCCGCCTCGCGTGCGAGCGCGAGGACCTGGGCCCGGAGTTCCGCACCTGGCTTCACCGTTACGTCACGGAGGAGATGTAGCACCTTGAGCAGTTCCGCACCGCAGGACACCGGCCACCGCCTGTGGTCCGTGGACGAGCACCTCGCGGACGTCCTCGCCACCGTCCGGCCGCTGGAGCCGATCGAGCTCCAGCTGCTGGACGCACAGGGCTGTGTCCTGGTCGAAGACGTCACCGTGCCCGTCGCCCTCCCGCCCTTCGACAACAGCTCCATGGACGGCTACGCCGTCCGGACGGCGGACGTCCAGGGCGCGAGCGAGGAGTTCCCCGCGGTGCTGACGGTCGTCGGGGACGTCGCGGCGGGCAGCGCCGAGCTGCCCGCCGTGGGCCCCGGCGAGGCCGCCCGCATCATGACCGGCGCCCCGCTGCCGCCCGGCGCCGAGGCCGTCGTACCGGTCGAGTGGACCGACGGCGGCACGGGCGGGGGAGCGGCCTCCGGGATGTCCCCGGCCAGCGCTGCCCCCGAGGGCGCGGGCGGCGAGGTGCGGGTGCACCGGCCCGCCGAGGCCCGGGCGCACGTCCGCTCGCGCGGCAGCGACGTACAGGCCGGAGACCTGGCCCTGGCGGCCGGGACCGTCCTCGGGCCGCCGCAGATCGCCCTGCTGGCCGCCATCGGGCGCGGCACCGTGCGGGTGCGGCCGCGCCCGCGCGTGGTCGTCCTGTCCACCGGCAGCGAGCTGGTCCAGCCCGGCGAGGCGCTCGCGTCCGGGACGATCTACGACTCCAACAGCTTCGCGCTGGCCGCGGCCGCGCGGGACGCCGGGGCCATCGCCTACCGGGTCGGCGCCGTCGCGGACGACGCCGACACCCTGCGCGCCACCATCGAGGACCAGCTGATCCGGGCCGACCTGCTGGTCACCACGGGCGGGGTCAGCGTCGGCGCGTACGACGTGGTCAAGGAGGCGCTGACCTCGGTGGCCGGCGGCGAGGACGACATCGGCGGCGGCAGGATCGACTTCCGGAAGCTCGCCATGCAGCCCGGCAAGCCGCAGGGCTTCGGCACCATCGGCCCGGACCACACCCCGCTGCTGGCGCTGCCCGGCAACCCGGTGTCCTCGTACGTCTCCTTCGAGCTGTTCGTGCGCCCGGCGATCCGCGCGCTCATGGGACTGCCGGAATCCGAGGTGGCCCGGCCGTCCGTACGGGCGGTGCTCAAGGCGGACGAGGCGCTGGGCTCCCCGGCCGGCCGCCGGCAGTTCCTGCGCGGCAAGTACGACGCCGAGAGCGGGACGGTCAGCCCGGTCGGCGGATCGGGCTCGCACCTGATCGCCGCACTGGCCCACGCCGACTCGCTGATGGTCGTACCGGAGGAAGTCACCTCGGTGGAGCCCGGCAGCGAGCTGGAAGTGGTCCTGCTCGGCTGAAGCCCCGCCGGTGCGGGTAGCGTGTGTCGCACCACACAGGCCCCCCGGGGCCCAGAGCGGAGCGGCGCAGCGATGAGTACCGAGAGCAGGCTCACCCACATCGACGAGGCCGGCGCGGCCCGGATGGTCGACGTCTCGGAGAAGGACGTCACCACCCGGACGGCCCGTGCCAGCGGGCGGGTACTCGTCTCCCCGCGGGTGATCGAGCTGCTGCGCGGCGAGGGCGTCCCCAAGGGCGACGCCCTCGCCACCGCGCGGATCGCCGGGATCATGGGGGCGAAGAAGACCCCCGACCTGATCCCGCTGTGCCACCCGCTGGCCGTCTCGGGCGTGAAGGTCGACCTGTCGGTCGCCGACGACGCCGTGGAGATCCTCGCCACCGTGAAGACGACCGACCGCACGGGAGTCGAGATGGAGGCCCTGACGGCGGTCGCGGTCGCCGGGCTCACCGTGATCGACATGGTGAAGGCCGTGGACAAGGGCGCGGTCATCACGGACGTGCGGGTGGAGGAGAAGACCGGCGGCAAGTCCGGCGACTGGGCGCGCTCGTGAACGCCCCGCGCGGCGGCGAGGTGCACAGCCACAGCCACAGCCACCTGCCGGCGCCGCCCGCCGACGCGCTCCCCGTCCCCGCGTCCACGGGCCGGGCCCTGGTGGTCACGGCCTCGAACCGGGCCTCGCAGGGCGTGTACGCCGACAAGGGCGGCCCGCTGCTGGCCGAGGCGCTGGAGAAGCTCGGCTTCTCGGTGGAGGGCCCCCGGGTCGTCCCCGACGGCGATCCCGTCGAGCAGGCGCTGCGCGAGGGCGTGGCCGCCGGCTTCGACGTCATCCTGACCACCGGCGGGACCGGCATCTCGCCGACCGACCGCACCCCCGACGCCACCGCGCGGGTGCTGGACTACGAGATCCCGGGCATCCCGCAGGCCATCCGCGCCGAGGGGCTCGCGAAGGTGCCGACCGCGGCCCTGTCCCGGGGTCTCGCGGGCGTGGCGGGACACACCCTGATCGTCAACCTGCCCGGTTCGACGGGCGGGGTGCGCGACGGGCTCGCGGTCCTGTCCCGGATCCTGCCGCACGCCGTGGACCAGATCCGCGGCGGCGACCATCCCAGACCGGCGGATCCCTCCGGGAGCACGAGCTGAACGGCCCCTCCTGGCCGGTCGTCCTGACGGACGGCGATGTCACGCTCCGGCCGATAAAGCTGCGGGACCAGAAGGCGTGGCGCGAGGTCAACCGGCGCAACCGCGAGTGGCTGCGGCCCTGGGAGGCCACGATCCCGCCCCCCGCGCCGTGGGGTCCGGTGATCCAGCGGCCGACGTACCGCCAGATGGTCCGCCACCTGCGGGCGGAGGCGAACGCGGGTCGCATGCTGCCGTTCGTCATCGAGTACGAGGGCCGCCTCGTCGGCCAGCTGACGGTCGCCGGGATCACCTGGGGCTCGATGTGCGCGGGCCACGTGGGCTACTGGGTGGACCGCGAGGTCGCGGGCCGCGGGGTCATGCCGACGGCGGTCGCGCTCGCCGTCGACCACTGCTTCCAGAGGGTCGGGCTGCACCGGATCGAGGTGTGCATCCGCCCCGAGAACGGGCCGAGCCGCCGGGTGGTGGAGAAGCTGGGCCTGCGCGAGGAGGGGCTGCGACCGCGCTACCTGCACATCGACGGCGCCTGGCGCGACCACCTCGTCTACGCGGTCACGTCGGAGGAGGTGCCGGAGGGCCTGCTGCGGCGCTGGCACCGGGCGCGCCACGCACAGTCCCCGCCGAAATGAAGAAACGAATATCCGTTCGAATTACGACCTTCGCGGAACCGATTCGCCCATAACCTGATCCGAAGAGTCACAAAAAAAGTCCGTGATATCAGCGAGATCGCGCGACACACCGGCCCAATTGGCCGATCCCCCCGCCCGTACCCCTCTACGGTGTGGGGTGTGAGCAGCAGCGGCCTCATCTACGCAGTCATTGTCGGGGCCTGGGCCGCCTACTTGGTGCCCATGTGGCTCCGGAGGCAGGACGAGCTGAACGAAGCCCGTCCGACGGAACGCTTCTCCACTGCCATTCGGCTGCTTTCCGGCCGGGCGGGAATGGAGCGCCGTTACGCCAAGGGACTGCGTGAGCGCGGTGACGAGCAGGCGGAGCCCCAGCCCCACGCGGACCCGGACGCCGCGACGGAAACGGTGAATTCCGTGGACGCCGACGTCCGGGCCGTCGTCGTGCCCCCGACCAGGGCGGAGCCGAGACCGGCCGCCGCCGAGCGGGAGCAGCGCGCGGAGCGGGCCCGGCGCGAACAGCGCCTCCAGGTCCTCGCGCGCCGCCGGCGCACGACAGCGCTCCTCTTCCTCGTCTTCACGTTCGGGGCGGTCGTCGCGGCGGTCGGCGGGCTGCGCTTCCTGTGGGCCCCGGCCGTGCCCGCGCTCCTGCTGAGCGCGTACATCGTGCACCTGCGGGTCCAGGAGCGCCGACGCTACGAGTTCACCATGGACCGGCGGCGCGCCGAGGCCGCCGCCCGGCAGCTGCGGGAGAACCGCCAGCGCCGCAGCCACCCCGAGGACACCGCCGGCGCGGGCGCCGACCCGGACCCCGCGCCACCGGTCTCCCCGCAGGAGGCCGGACGGCGCGCCCTGGTCGAGCAGACCGACCACGCCGAGTGGGTGGACCAGCAGCGCGAGCGCGAACGAGGCCCCGCCCGCGGTGACAGCTGGGAGCCCGTCCCGGTCCCGCTGCCCACGTACGTGACGGCCCCGGTCGCCCCGCGCGCCACCGGCCCGGCGGCCCCGGACGCCTGGAGCGCGACCCGCTCCAGCGCGGCCGAGCCGACGGAGCCCCGGCTGCGCGCCCAGCCCGCGGTCCCGGCCCCCAAGACGGAGGCGAAGCCCCCGAGCACGCCCCGCCCGCGCGGCCGCGAGCGGGGCCGCACCCCGCTGTTCGACCAGTACGAGGGCGAGGACCGCCCGCGGGCCGCGAACGAGTGATCGGTGACCTGCGCGGACGCTCCCGGATACGCGTTTTGGAGCACCCGCGCGGGGATGCTAATGTTTCACACGTCGCAAGGGCCTGTGGCGCAGTCTGGTAGCGCACCTCGTTCGCATCGAGGGGGTCTGGGGTTCAAATCCCCACAGGTCCACAGACGATGAAGATCCCGTCCGATCGCAAGATCGGGCGGGATCTTCTGCTTTTCCGCCCGGTGTTGAATCCCCGTGGCCGAAGTCGGCTCCTGTGCGCGGCAGTCGAGTGGGTTCAATGGGTCCATGACGATCACGGACGAGCCGGACGGTGCGACGGTGCAGGCGTGGGACGCGCTCGGTGGGGTGCCCGGGCTCGCCGGGCGGGTGCGGTACCGCGGGGCGTCGGGATTGGGGCAGGGGCCGCTGCCGGTGCGGGAGCTGGCGCGGGCCTCGGTCGGGGTGTGTGCGCTGGCCGCGGCGGAGCTGGCCGCCGTACGGGCCGGGGGCGGGGCCGCCGGCGCGGAGCCGGTCGTCGTGGACGAGGGTGCGGTGGCCACGGCCTTCGTCAGCGAGCGGCAGCTGCGGGTGCGGGGGCGGGAGCCGGTGAGCTTCGCGCCGCTGTCCGGCTTCTGGCGGGCGGCGGACGGCTGGCTGCGCACCCACGCCAACTATCCGCACCACGAGGCCGCGCTGGTGCGGGCGCTGGGGCTGTCCTCCGCGACGCCGGGTGCGGTGCGGGCCGCGGTGGCGGGGCTGACGGCCGTCGAGGTGCAGGAGCGCGTGTACGGGGAGGGCGGGCTCGCGGTCGCCGTGGCGCGGGGGTACGGGGATCCGCGGCCGCTGGTCGAGACCGTACGGGAGACCGAGGTGCCGGGCCGGACCGCCGGGCCGGCTCCCGCGGGGCTGCCCGCGGCCGGGGTGCGGGTGCTGGACCTCACCCGGGTGATCGCGGGGCCGGTGGCGACGCGCACGCTCGGAGTGCTCGGGGCGGACGTGCTCCGCGTGGACGCGCCGGGGCTGCCGGAGGCGGCCGACACCTACGCGGACACCGGCTTCGGCAAGCGGTCGGCGCTGCTGGACCTCGCGGCCCCGGCGGACCGGGCGGTGTTCGAGGGGCTGCTGGCCGAGGCGGACGTGGTGGTGAGCGGATACCGGCCGGGAGCGCTGGAGCGGCACGGGCTCGGGGCGGCTGAGCTGCTGGAGCGGCGGCCGGGGCTGGTGGTGGCCCAGCTGTGCGCGTGGGGCTGGGACGGGCCGTGGGCCGGGCGGCGGGGGTTCGACTCGCTCGTGCAGGCCGGGTACGGGATCGCCGCGCGGTACGCCGGTCCGGACGGCGCGCCGGGGGTGCTGCCGGCGCAGGCGCTGGACCACGGCACGGGGTACCTGGTGGCGGCCGGTGTCCTGCGGGCGCTGGCGGAGGGGGGCGGGCGGGCGCTGCGGTTCTCCCTGGCCGGAACGGCGTCGTGGCTGGTCCGGGAGGTCCCGGCGGCCGGGCCGGGCGCCCCGGGGTACGCGGCGCGGCCGTGGCTGCGCGCCTCGGACTCGGGGTACGGGCCGCTGCGCCACGCCGCCAGTCCGTTCGGGCAGTGGCCGGCGGGCCCGTCCCGCTGGGGCGCCGACCGGGCCGTCTGGCTCCCGCGGTAGGGCACCCGCGACGGACGGGGTCCGTCAGGAGGACGGCCGCAGCGGCTTCGTCATGCAGCGGCTGGAGTCGTGGAAGCGGTAGTGCCCGAACTTCGCGGACATGCCGTAGCCCGACGACAGGTAGAGCGCGATCGCCTCCGGCTGCTGGTCGCCCGTCTCCAGGACCATCCGGGTGCGGCCCGCCGCGCGGGCGTCGTCCTCCAGGGCGGCCAGGATCCGGCGGGCCAGGCCCAGGCCGCGGGCCTCCGGTATGACGTACATGCGCTTCAGCTCGGCGTCGCCGTCCGCGTAGCCCTCCTCGTTCTCGTCCTGGCTGCGCCAGCCGCCGCTGGCGACCGGTGCGCCCTGGGCGTCGTAGGCCAGCAGGTAGAGGCCGCGCGGCGGGGCGAACATGCCCGGGTCGAGGTAGGTGGCGTCGCCTTCGCCGTCGTCGTAGCGCGCCTGGTACTCCAGCTGGACCTGGTCACTGAGCTTGACCGCGTCCGGGTGGTCGTAGGGCACTGGCTGGAGCTGGATCCCGTGAGACATCAGAACATCGTACGGAACCCTGCCGCTAAGGTGCAGGGATGCTCATCGTGACCTCCGTGAATGTGAATGGGATCCGCGCCGCCGCCAAGAAGGGCTTCGGGGCGTGGCTCGAGGGATCCGACGCCGACGTGGTCTGCCTGCAGGAAGTGCGGGCCGAGGAGGCGCAGATTCCGGAGGAGGTGCGCAGTCCCGAGGGCTGGCACACCGTGTTCGCGCCGGCTGCCGTCAAGGGGCGGGCCGGGGTCGCGCTCTACACGCGGCGGGCGCCCGAGCGGGTGCAGGTGGGGTTCGGGAGCGACGAGTTCGACGCCTCCGGGCGGTACCTGGAGGTCGACCTGCCCGGGGTGACCGTGGCCAGCCTCTACCTGCCCTCCGGTGAGGCCGGGACCGCGAAGCAGGACGAGAAGTACCGCTTCATGGCGGAGTTCCACACCTACCTCGTGACGCTGAAGGCGCGGGCCGCCGCGGACGGCCGAGAGGTCGTGGTCTGCGGGGACTGGAACATCTGCCACCGGGAAGCGGACCTCAAGAACTGGAAGACGAACCGGAAGAACGCCGGCTTCCTGCCCGAGGAGCGCGAGTGGCTCGGGAAGGTGTACGAGGAGGCCGGGTACGTGGACGTGGTGCGCGAGCTGCATCCGGACACCGAGGGCCCGTACTCCTGGTGGTCCTACCGCGGGCGTGCCTTCGACAACGACGCCGGCTGGCGGATCGACCTCCAGGTGGCCACTCCGGGCCTGGCGGCGAAGTCCGTGAAGGCCTTCGTGGAGCGGGCCGAGACGCACCCGGAGCGGTGGTCCGACCACGCGCCGGTGACGGTCGTCTACGAGCTGGGGGTGTGACCGGACGCGGACGCGGACCCGGTTCCGGTCCCGCCCCCCGATGCCAGCAGGCGGTCCATCGCCATCGTGAGCTCGGCCTCGACCACGCTCTTCGCCAGCGGGCGCATGCGCGGGAGTGCGTCCTGCGGCAGGTGGGCCGAGATCAGCTCGGTGAACAGGGAGGCCATCGCGTCCGCGTGCTCGCGGACGCGGCGGCCCGTCTCCAGGACGGCCGCCAGCGGTACGCCCTCGCGCACCAGGGCCGAGGAGACGTCCAGCAGGCGGCGGCTGACGTGCACGATCTCGTCGCCGTCGGTGGCGAGGTAGCCGAGGTCCAGGGAGGCCGCCAGGTTCTCCGGGGTGACCTCGCCCTCGAAGTAGTCGGCCAGCGCCTCGGGGGTCAGCCGGACCGGGGTCTCCTCCGACCAGCCGATGCCGAGCAGTTCGCCGAGCTGGCTGACGTCGCGGCCGTTCTCGAAGGCGGCGGTCAGCTCCGCGATCCCGCCGAGGGTGTGGCCGCGTTCGAGCAGGGCGGCGATGGTGCGCAGCCGGGCCAGGTGGTGGTCGTCGTACCAGGCGATGCGGCCCTCGCGGCGCGGCGGCGGGAGCAGCTTGCGCTCGCGGTAGAAGCGCAGGGTGCGGACCGGTATGCCGGCCGCCTCGGCCAGTTCCTCCGTACGGTATTCGCGCACTGCCGTCCCTGCTTCCGTGTCCACCACGCCCGAAGCCTATGGCGTACTGGCGGTAACTTTCCGGGCGCGACCCCTACCCATGAGTACGGGGCTGCTCTACTCTCCCGATTGTGCCAGTGATTGCTGGCAGTGTTGCGGATGTGGAAGGCGGCGGGCATGGGCGGCATGGGCGGCGGCGACATCACGAAACGCGAGCACGTACGCGTGGCGGTGATCGGGTCCGGATTCGGCGGGCTCGGCGCGGCCGTGCGGCTGCGGCGCGAGGGGATCACGGACTTCGTCGTACTGGAGCGTTCCGACTCGGTCGGCGGCACCTGGCGCGACAACAGCTATCCGGGGTGCGCGTGCGACGTCCCCTCGCACCTGTACTCCTTCTCCTTCGCGCCCAACCCGGACTGGCCCCGGACCTTCTCCGGGCAGCCGGCCATCCGCGCGTACCTGGAGCACGTCGCCGACACCTTCGGACTGCGCCGGCACATCCGCCTCGGCCACGAGGTCCTGATGATGCGCTGGGACGCGGACGAACTGCGCTGGGAGATCGAGACCTCGGCCGGGACGCTCACCGCCGACGTCGTCGTCTCGGCGACCGGGCCGCTGTCCGACCCCAAGATGCCGGAGGTCCCGGGGCTCGCCGGATTCCCCGGCAAGGTCTTCCACTCCGCGCGCTGGGACCACGACTACGACCTGGTCGGCAAGCGCGTCGCCATGATCGGTACGGGCGCCTCCGCCATCCAGATCGTGCCCGCCATCGCACCCGACGTGGAGCGGTTGACGCTCTTCCAGCGGACCCCGCCGTGGGTGATGCCGCGCACCGACCGGGCCATCACCGCCGTGGAGCGCTGGCTGCACCGCCAGCTCCCCTTCAC
The DNA here is from genome assembly GCF_040652335.1 of Streptomyces sp. NPDC048270. Classification (NCBI taxonomy): domain Bacteria; kingdom Bacillati; phylum Actinomycetota; class Actinomycetes; order Kitasatosporales; family Streptomycetaceae; genus Streptomyces; species Streptomyces sp. NPDC048270. The sequence goes on along the minus strand of NZ_JBEZLV010000010.1, from coordinate 147,139 downwards.
CCGGGCGGCGCGCCGCGGGCTGCTGTGGGGCATCCGGGAACTGCAGGTCAGCGCCTTCACCAAGCGGCCGAACCAGCTCGGGCTCATCGAGTCGCTCGCCAAGGCCAACATGGCGCGCTCGATCAAGGACCCGGCGCTGCGCGCCAAGCTGACGCCCTCCTACCGGATCGGCTGCAAGCGCATCCTGCTGTCCAGCGAGTACTACCCGGCGCTCGCCCGGCCCAACGTGGACCTGGTCGCCTCCGGGCTCAAGGAGATCCGCGGCTCGGTCCTGGTCGCCGCCGACGGGACGGAGGCGGAGGTCGACGCGATCGTCTTTGGCACCGGCTTCCACGTCACGGACATGCCGATCGCCGACCGGGTGGTGGGCGCGGAGAGCCGGACCCTCGCGGAGGAGTGGAAGGACGGGATGCAGTCGCTGCGCGGGGCCACCGCGGCCGGCTTCCCCAACTGGATGACGATCATCGGCCCCAACACCGGGCTCGGGAACAGCTCGATGATCCTGATGATCGAGTCGCAGCTCAACTACATGGCCGATTACCTGCGTCAGCTCGGCGTGCTGGGCGGGCGGGTCGCGCTGGCCGCGCGGCCGTCGGCGGTGAACCAGTGGAACCGGCAGGTCCAGGCCCGGATGGAGCGGACGGTGTGGAACACCGGCGGCTGCACGAGCTGGTACCTCGACGCCCAGGGGCGCAACACCACCGTCTGGCCCGGCACCACGGGCGAGTTCCGCCGCGAGACGCGGAGCGTCGATCTGGCCGAGTACGAGGTCGTACGGGTCCGCGAGCGCGAGCCGGTCCCGGCCGGGGCGGCTGCGCCGGCCGCCGTGGATCCGGGGCGCTCCCGCGGGGGTGTCGGGGGCTCCGGGGATTCGGGTGCGGCGCCGTTGCCGGGGGCGCTGCCCCCGGACCCCCGCGCCTCAAACGCCGGCGGGGCTGGGTTGGGCGCCAGCGGGGCCGGGTCGGGCTCGAACAACGGCGGGGCCGGGGTGGGCTCGAACAACGGCGAGGCTGGGATGGGCTCGGGTGCCGGGGCTGGCGAAGGGGCCGGTGCCGCGTGAGCCGGCTGACGCATGTCACCGCGGGGCGCTACGCGCCGCCCGCCGCTCGGCGCGAGCTCGTCGCCGAATCCGCCGACGGGGCCCGGCTGCACGTCGAGGTCCACGGGGAGGAGGGCGCGCCGGCCGTGGTGCTGGCGCACGGCTGGACCTGCTCCACCGCCTTCTGGGCCGCGCAGATCCGGGAACTGGCGGGCGACCACCGGGTCATCGCCTATGACCAGCGCGGCCACGGCCGCAGCCCCGCCGCCCGGACGCTCAGCACCACCGCCCTCGCCGACGACCTGGTGGCCGTGCTGGGGGCCGCCCTGGCACCCGGCGAACGGGCGGTCGTCGCCGGGCACTCCATGGGCGGCATGACGATCATGGCGGCCGCCGCCCGGCCGGAGTTCGCCGAGCACGCCGCGGCCGCGCTGCTGTGCAGCACCGGCAGCGGCCGGCTGGTCGAGGAGTCGCGGGTGCTGCCGCTGCGTCCCGGGCGTGTCCGGACCCGGCTCACCGGGGCGGTCCTCGGGGCCCGCGCCCCGCTCGGCCCGGTCACGCCCGTCGCCAGGAAGATCCTCAAGTACGCGACCATGGGCCCCGGTTCCGCGCCGGACAAGGTCGAGGCGTGCGCCCGTATCGTGCACGCCTGCCCCACCCGGGTCCGGCACGCCTGGTCCGAGGTGCTCGCCGGGCTGGACCTGGAGGCCGACGTGGCCCGGCTCACCGTGCCCACCGCCGTCATCGGCGGCACGCACGACCGGCTCACACCCGTCGTCCACGCCCGGCGGCTGGCGGCCGCGCTGCCGAACTGCGCGGGCCTCACCGAGCTCACCGGCATGGGGCACATGACCCCGATCGAGGCGCCGGAGGCCGTCACCGCCGCCGTGCGCGAGCTGACCTCGCTGTACCTCGACCAGAAGGAGAAGTCGCTGTGAGCGCTCGCAGGAGTCTGGAAGGACAGGTCGCCGTCGTCACCGGCGGAGCCCGGGGGGTCGGCGAGCTGCTCGCCCGCAAACTCTCCGCCCGCGGTGCGAAGATCGCGCTCGTCGGCCTGGAGCCGGAGGCCCTCAAGGAGGTCTCCGAGCGGCTGCACACCGACAGCGACCACTGGCACGCCGACGTCACCGACCACGAGGCCATGGCCCGGGTCGCGCAAGAGGTCAAGCAGCGCTTCGGCAAGGTGGACATCGTGGTGGCCAACGCGGGCGTCGCCGCCGGCGGGCCGTTCGCCGACTCCGACCCCGTCGCCTGGCGCCGGGTGATCGAGGTCAACCTCATCGGCGGGGCCGTCACCGCGCGGGCCTTCCTGCCGGTGCTGACGGAGAGCCGCGGCTACTTCCTCCAGATCGCCTCGCTCGCCGCGATCACCCCGGCCCCGATGATGACGGCGTACTGCGCGTCCAAGTCCGGTGTCGAGGCCTTCGCCCACTGCCTGCGCGCCGAGGTCGGCTACAAGGGCGTCAAGGTCGGTGTCGGCTACCTGTCGTGGACCGACACCGACATGGTGCGCGGGGCCGATCAGGACGAGGTCATGCGGGAGCTGCGCCAGCGCCTGCCGTGGCCCTCGAACCGCACGTACCCGCTGGGCCCGGCCGTCGACCGGATCGTGGCCGGCATCGAGCGGCGCTCGGCGCACGTGTACGCGCAGTGGTGGCTGCGCGGCATGCAGGGGGTGCGCGGCTACCTGCCGGGGATCATCGGGGCCGTGGGGCAGCGCGAGATGAAGCGGTTCGAGCCGCGCCTGTCCGGTGTCTCCACCGGGCTGGTCGGAGCCGGCGGGGCGGCGGACGAGCGGGAGCGCACGCAGAGTAACTGATCGAAATGCGGCCTATGCCCGCCCGTGCCAGTCTGGTCGAGGCCCCACCACCAACACCCCTCATGGAGTGAAGAAGCATGGGTATCAAGGACCAGTTCAGCGAGAAGGCGCAGGAGCTCAAGGGCAAGGCCTCGCAGGCCGCCAAGGGCGTGCAGGACGAGGCGTCCGAGCGCTCCCGCCAGCTGCGGGAGAAGAAGCCGCCCCAGGGACAGGCCCAGCCGCAGGCCAAGCGGCCGCCGGCCGACCGGGCCCGCGACGAGTTCGACGAGAACTGGGACGCCTGATCCCAGCCGAAGGGGCGCGACCGTCCGGTCGCGCCCCTTCTGTGTGCCCGCGCCCTTCCGCGTGCCCGCGCCCTTCCGCATGCCCGCGCCCTTCCGCATGCCCCGCACCCGGCAGTTGCTCCTGCCGTGGCGCGGGGCACGCCCTCGCTACGGCCTCGGCGGCAGCTTCGGGCGGCGCAGGTCCGGTACGTCCGTGTAGCCGGGCGGCACCGCGGCCGGGTCCTGCTCCAGCAGTTCGAGCGCCAGGTGCACGGCGTCGTCCAGCTGCGCGTGCCGCCCCTCCGCCCAGTCGAGCGGGGTGCGCAGGATCGCGAGGTCCGGCTCGACCCCGTGGTTCTCCACCGACCAGCCGTACTCCGGGAACCAGGCCGCGTTCATCGGCACCGTGATCACCGAGCCGTCCCCGAGGGTGTGCCGGCCGGTCATGCCGACGACCCCGCCCCAGGTGCGCTGGCCCACCACCGGGCCCAGCCCGAGCAGTTTGAACGCCGCGGTGATCATGTCCCCGTCCGAGGAGGTCGCCTCGTCGGCGAGCGCCACGATCGGTCCGCGGGGTGCGTTGGAGGCGTAACTGACCGGCTGGGCATTGCGGGTGAGGTCCCAGCCGAGGATGGAGCGGGTCAGCTTCTCCACCACCAGCTCGCTGATGTGCCCGCCCGCGTTGCCGCGTACGTCCACGATCAGCGCGGGCCGGGACATCTCCATCCGAAGGTCGCGGTTGAACTGGGCCCAGCCCGAACCTCCCATGTCGGGGATGTGCAGGTAGCCGCAGCGGCCGCCGCTGAGCTCGCGGACCACCGCCCGCCGCTTGGACACCCAGTCCTGGTAGCGCAGCGGCCGTTCGTCGATCAGCGGTACGACGGCCACCCGGCGGGCGCGGCCCTCGCCCTCCGCGGGCTCGAAGGTGAGCTCCACGGTGGTGCCGCCGGCCCCCGACAGCAGCGGGTAGGGGCCGGCCACCGGGTCCACCGGGCGTCCGTCCACGTGGGTGAGCACGGCGCCCTCGCGGATGCCGGTGCCGGCCAGCGGGGAGCGGGCCTTGGAGTCGGAGGACTCGCCGGGCAGGATCCGGCTGACCACCCAGGTCCCGTCGCGGGGCACGAGGTTGGCGCCGAGCAGCCCGATCGCCCGCTGGTAGTGCGGGGGGCCCTCGTTGCGGCGCGCGGGGGCGACGTACGCGTGCGAGGTGCCGAGTTCGCCGAGGACCTCGCGCAGCAGGTCGGCGAACTCGTCGGGCGAGGCGACCCGTTCGACCAGCGGGCGGTACTGGCGCAGCACCCCGTCCCAGTCGATCCCGCACATCTTCGGCTCCCAGAAGTACGCGCGGATGATCCGCCCGGCCTCCTCGAAGGCCTGGCGCCACTCGGCCGCCGGGTCCACCTCGTGCAGGATGCGCCGCAGGTCCAGGTAGACGGTGGAGTCGCTGTCGCCGGACTCGGCGGCCGGCACCGCCCGCAGGTCCCCGTCGTCGTTGATCACGAGCCGGGTGCCGTCGCCGCTGACCGCGAACCAGTCCAGCCCCGAGGCCAGTTCGGTCTTGCGGGCCTTGGTGAGGTCGAAGTGCTCCAGCGTGGGCTTGCCGCTGATGTCGGCCGGGTTGGCGAAGGTCTCGCCGAGCGCGCCCGAGATCGGCCAGCGCAGCCACACCAGTCCGCCGCCGTGCACCGGGTACAGGGCCGAGTACTTCGACGCGGTCACCGGGAAGGGCGTGACCCGGCTCTCCAGGCCCTCCACCTCCACGATCACCGCGCCGTCGCCGGTGTCCGGCTCCCCCTCGCCGGGGTCGAGGCCGCCCGCCGCCGGGCGCCCTTCGGCGGACAGGGCGAAGGGAGAGGGGGTCGCCGAGGAGAGCGGCACCAGGTACGGGCGGCAGCCCAGCGGGAAGGACAGGTCCCCGGTGTGCACGTCGTAGACCGGGTCGAAGCCGCGCCACGAGAGGAAGGCCAGGTAGCGGCCGTCCCGGGTGAAGACCGGATTCTCGTCCTCGAAGCGGCCGTTGGTGACGTCCACGACGGTCCGCGCGCCCGGTCCGGCGATCCGGGCCATCTTGATCTGCCGCAGCGACCGTCCGATGCCGGGGTGCGACCAGGTCAGCCAGGCCCCGTCGGGCGAGAACGCCAGGTCGGTGACCGGGCCGTTGATGGACCGGATCAGCTCGGTGACCTCCCCGTTGGACTCCTCCGTGGCGTCGATCAGCAGCAGCCGCCCGTCGTTGGAGGCGATGGCGAGCCGCTCCCCGTCGGGGTCCGACAGCAGTTCGGTCACGCGCCCCAGCTCGCCCGAGGCCAGCCGGCGCGGATCGCGCTCCCCGGAGGCCCGCGGCAGGTAGGCGATCTCGATGGCGTCCTCGCCCTCGGCGTCGGTCACGTAGGCGACCTGCCCCCCGCTGCCGAGCATCTCGGGCAGCCGTACCCGGACGCCCGGGGTGTCGGCGATGGTCCGGGCCGGGCCGTCGCGGTGGGTCAGCCAGTACAGGCTGCCGCGTACGACGACCGCGCTGGCCCGGCCGGTGGCGTCCACGGACAGCGAGTCGACGTGGCTGGCGGCCGGTACCTGGTACGACCGGCGGCCGGCGCGCGGCCCGCCGAGCCGGACGTCGAGCCGGCGCGGGAGGGCGTCCGGGGCCAGTGACTCCACCAGCCAGATCTCCCCGGCGCACTGGTAGACGATCCGGTTGCCGTCGCTGGAGGCGTGCCGGGCGTAGAACTCCTCGTGGTCGGTGTGCCGGCGCAGGTCGGTGCCGTCGGGCAGGCAGGAGTAGAGGTTGCCGATGCCCTCGTGGTCGGAGAGGAAGGCGATGCGGCCGCCCACGAACATCGGGGAGTCGAGGTGGCCCTCGATGCCCTCCAGCAGCTGTTCGCCGTGCAGCCACAGCCGGCCGGTGGCGCCGCCCCGGTAGCGCTTCCAGGCGGCGGGCTCGTGCGGGGGTTTGCCGGTCAGGAGGAGGGTGCGGTGCTCCCCGTCGATGTCGGCGACCTGGATGTCGGAGCAGGGCCCCCAGGGGAGGCGTCCGCCGGGGCTGCCGTCCGTGGGCAGCTTATAGGCCCAGGCGTAGTAGGAGAACGGCTGGCCGTGCGAGGAGACCGCCAGGACGTTGCCGTCCGGGTCCCAGCCGCAGACCCGGGTGTCGGTGGAGCCCCAGTGGCTGAGCTGGCGGGCCGGGCCGCCGTCCACGGGGGCGAGGTGGATTTCGGGATCGAGGCTGCGCCAGGTGGTGAAGGCGATGTGCCGGCCGTCGGGGGAGAAGCGGGGGTGGCTGACCCGGGTCCGGTCGACGGTGATCCGCCAGGCGCGGCCGACCGGAGCTCCAGGGGGAACCAAGGGCGCCACCCAAAGATCGTCCTCGGTGGCGAAGCACAGCAGGTCGTCGTGCAGGTGCGGGAACCGGAGGTACGCGACGTCGTGACTCACCCCCCAATGCTTTCCGCGCCAGGGGGGCCCGGCAACTCGTACAGGTGATCCATGCCACTCCCCGAAGCGAAACGGAACGGTTTCGTTTCGTTGGCGGCCGGGGTATCGTCTAAGGCGTACGGAACACATTCGTTTCGATGAGGCGCGTTCGGACGGGAGGCACGGAGATGACCGAGGCGATGGCGGCCCGGCGCAGCCGCATCACCCCCGAGCGGGAAGCCGAACTCCACGGAGCGGTCCTGGACCTCCTGCGCGAAGTGGGCTACGAGGCGCTGACCATGGACGCGGTCGCCGCCCGCACCAAGTCCAGCAAGGCCACCCTCTACCGCCAGTGGGGGAGCAAGCCCGAGCTGGTCGCCAAGGCCCTGCGATGTACGCAGCCCGTCTCGCTGCGGGAGATCGACACGGGCAGCCTGCGCACGGACTTCGCGCGCATGGTCGAATGCTCCGACGACGCGCAGATGGCCAAGGACACCGCGCTGATGCGGGGCCTGGCCCATGCCGTCCACGAGAGCCCGGAGCTGCACAAGGCCCTGCGGGACCTGCTGGTCGACCCGGAGATCAACGGCCTCCAGTCGATGCTGCGGCGCGCGGTGGACCGGGGGGAGATCCGCCCGGACTGCCCGGCCCTGGACTTCGTACCGCACATGCTCATCGGCGCGTTCATCGCGCTCCCGCTGATCGAGGACCGCCCGGTGGACCGGAACTTCCTCGGCCACTTCATCGACGCCGTGGTCTTCCCCGCCCTCGGCGTCTGAACTCCCCGCCTCCCCCGTCCCCGCTGTACCCCGTGCTGTTCCTGACACGCCGCTCTCGTCGTCGGGCCGGCTCCCCATGCCCTGATCCGCACCGGATCCATCCCACGACCCGAACGGGAGAACCACCGACGTGGCCACCTTCCTCTACCGCCTCGGCCGGGGCGCCTTCCGGCGTCGCGGCCTTGTCGCCCTCATCTGGGTGGCGCTGCTGTTCGCCGCCGGTTTCGGCGCGGCATCCGCGTCCGCACCCACCTCAGGTTCCTTCTCCATACCCGGCACGGAGGCCCAGCGGGCCTTCGACGTGCTGGACAAGAAGTTCCCCGGGATGGCCGCCGACGGCGCCACCGCCCGGATCGTCATCAAGGCCCCGGCCGGGGCCAAGGTCACCGACCCCGAGCCCAAGGCCCAGGTCGAGAAGATCGTCGAGGACCTGAAGTCCGGTCCGGGCAAGGACCAGATCTCCTCGGTCGCCGACCCCTACCAGAGCCAGGCCGTGAGCCAGGACGGCTCCACCGCCTACATCAGCACCAAGTACAAGGTCAGCGGCATGGAGCTGACCGACGCGACCCGCGAGGCGCTGAAGGAGTCCGGCAAGGACGCCCAGGCGCAGGGCCTGACCGTCGAGATCGGCGGCGACGCGCTGATGGCGGCCCCCGAGACCGGCTCCGGTGAGATCATCGGCATCCTGGTCGCCGCGATCGTCCTGGTCATCACCTTCGGCTCGCTGATCGCGGCCGGGCTGCCGCTGCTGACGGCGATCATCGGCGTGGGCATCGGCGTCTCCTCCATCACCGCGCTCGCCAACGTGCTGGACCTCGGCAACACCACCGCCACGCTGGCCACGATGATCGGCCTCGCGGTCGGCATCGACTACGCCCTCTTCATCGTCTCCCGCTACCGCGCGGAGCTCGCCGAGGGCCGCGAGCGCGACGAGGCCGCCGGCCGGGCCGCCGGAACCGCCGGCTCCGCCGTCGTCTTCGCCGGTCTGACCGTGGTCATCGCCCTGGTGGGCCTGGCCGTCGTCAACATCCCGATGCTCACCAAGATGGGCTTCGCGGCCGCCGGGACCGTGGTCATCGCGGTGCTGGTCGCCCTCACCCTGGTCCCGGCCATCCTGGGCTTCGCGGGCAAGAAGGTCCTGCCGGCGGGCGAGAAGAGCAAGCTGTTCGGCAAGGGCAAGGGCAAGTCCGCCGGCGAGGAGAAGAAGGCCAACGGCGGCACCCGCTGGGCCCGCTTCGTCCTGCGCCGCCCGGTCATGGTCCTGCTGGCCGGTGTGATCGGCCTCGGCGTCATCGCCATCCCGGCGAGCAAGCTGGAGATGGGCCTGCCGGACGACGGCGCCCAGCCGGTCTCCACCACCCAGCGCCAGGCGTACGACCTGCTGTCCGACGGCTTCGGCCCCGGCTTCAACGGCCCGCTGATGGTGGTCGTGGACGGGGACAAGGCGCTCGCCGACTCCACCGTCGAGCGGATCAAGGGCCTGGAGGGCGTGGCCGCGGTCGTGCCGCCGATGCCCAACGAGGCCGGCGACGCCTCGATGATCACCGTGGTCCCGAAGGACCGCCCGTCCTCCACGCAGACCGAGGACCTGGTCCACGAGATCCGCGACGGCAGCGGGGACGACGTCATGGTCACCGGCGCCACCGCGATGAACATCGACTTCTCGCAGAAGATGAACGACGCGCTGCTGCCCTACCTGGCGCTCGTGGTCGGCCTCGCCTTCCTGCTGCTGATGCTGGTGTTCCGCTCGATCCTGGTTCCGCTCAAGGCGGCCCTCGGCTTCCTGCTCTCGGTCGTCGCCGCCCTCGGCGCGGTCGTCGCGGTCTTCCAGTGGGGCTGGCTCGGCTCGGTCTTCGGCGTGGAGCAGACCGGCCCGATCATGTCGATGATGCCGATCTTCATGGTGGGCGTGGTCTTCGGTCTCGCCATGGACTACGAGGTCTTCCTCGTCACCCGGATGCGGGAGGCGTACGTCCACGGCGAGCGTCCGGGCCAGGCCGTCGTGACCGGCTTCCAGTACAGCGCCCGGGTGGTCGTGGCCGCCGCCGTCATCATGATCGCGGTGTTCGCGGGCTTCATCGGAGCCAGTGAGCAGATGGTCAAGATGATCGGCTTCGGCCTGGCCGTCGCCGTCTTCTTCGACGCCTTCGTGGTCCGCATGGCCATCGTCCCGGCGGTGCTCGCCCTGCTCGGGCACAAGGCCTGGTGGCTGCCGCGCTGGCTGGACCGGCTGCTGCCGAACGTCGACGTGGAGGGCGAGAGCCTGCGCAAGCACCTCGCCGCCTCCTCGGACGGGCCGGACAAGGACCGCGAGCTGGTCAACGCCTGACCCGGTCCCGCACGGCCTGCGCCCCGGCCCCGTACCGCCTGATCACCAGGAGGTACGGGGCCGGGGCGCGTGTGCCGCCAGGCGGGCCGCGTTGGGCCTAGCGGGTGGCGGGGGCGTACGTACGGCGCAGGAAGCGGCGCAGCGCGGCGATGTCGAACTGGACCACGGCGACTCCCTCGGGGGAGTGGAACTCCACTACCGCCTGCACGCGGCCGCAGGGCCAGACGCGCACGTCCCCGGTTCCGGTCGGGGCCTGGAGGCCCGCCTCGAGGAGGGCGCGCGGGAAGACCCACTCGTTGTCGGTGCCCTCGGGGGACAGGTCCGCGGGGAAGACGATGCGTACGGCCAGCGGTTCGGACGCGGCGAAGCGCAGGGCCACCGGGACCTTCCGGTAGAGGGGGTCGTCGCTGATCACGCGCGCGGTGACCCGCTCCTCGACGGCGGTGGCCGTCGCGGTGGCGGTCGCGGTCGCGGTGGCGCTCGCGGGGGGATTCTCGGCGGTGGCTGACACGACAAGACTCCTCTATTCGGAACATTTGCGTCCGTTTGTCCTCCAGCCTCGCACATTCCCACGAAACCGCACGGGTCTATTTGTGATGCGGACGCTCTTGCCAACGGTTTGCAACTGGGCACTATTCTTGAACGGTTAAAGACTGTGTGAGAAGCGGAGCTACTCCATGCATGTGCCCGACGGATTCATCAATGCACCCGTCTCGGTGGCCGCCGGAGTGGCGGCCGTCGCCGCTGTCGCCGTCAGCCTCCGCGGCGCCCGCCGCGAGCTCGACGAACGGACCGCGCCGCTGGCCGGTCTCGTCGCCGCCTTCATCTTCGCCGTACAGATGCTGAACTTCCCCGTCGCCGCCGGCACCAGCGGACACCTGCTGGGCGGTGCGCTCGCCGCGATACTCGTCGGCCCCTACACGGGAGTGCTCTGCGTCTCCGTCGTCCTGCTCATGCAGGGCATCCTCTTCGCCGACGGCGGCCTGACCGCCCTCGGCGTCAACATCACCGTCATGGGCGTCGTCACCGTCGTCCTCTCCTACGCCCTCTTCCGCGGGCTGCTCAAGGTGCTGCCCGGCACCCGCCGCTCGGTGACCGCGGCCGCCTTCGTCGGGGCCCTGATCTCGGTGCCGGCCTCGGCCGCCGCCTTCACCGTGCTCTACGCCATCGGCGGTACCACCGACGTCCCGCTGGGCAAGGTGCTCACCGCGATGGTCGGCGTGCACGTGCTCATCGGCATCGGCGAGGCCCTGATCACCGCCGCCACCGTGGGCGCCGTGATCGCCGTACGGCCCGACCTGGTGCACGGCGCGCGCGGACTGGCCGCCCCGCTGAAGCTGCGCGTCGGCGGGGAGCTGGTCGACGCCCCGGCCGCCGCTCCCGCCCCGGTCGCGGCCCGCTCCACCAAGAAGGTGTGGGCCGCCGGCCTGGTCACCGCCCTGGTCCTCGCCGGGTTCGTCTCCTTCTACGCCTCCGCCAGCCCCGACGGCCTGGAGAAGGTCGCCGCCGACCAGGGCATCGACACCGAGGTCGAGGAGCACGCGGCCGCCGGCTCCCCGCTGGCCGACTACTCCGTCAAGGACGTCACCGACGCCCGCCTGTCCGGCGGCCTCGCGGGCGCCCTCGGTGTCGGGGCGACCGTCGCCGTGGGCACCGGCGTCTTCTGGGTGGTCCGCCGCCGCCGTACGGACGAGCAGCAGCCCTCGGCCACGGTCTCGGCGGGCTGACATGGGAGCGGGCCACGCCCACCGGCTCTACCGCCCCGGGCACTCCCCGGTGCACGCGCTGCCGCCGCACTGCAAGCTCGCGGCGACCTTCGCGTTCGTGGTGGTCGTGGTCTCCACCCCGCGCGAGGCGGTGTGGGCCTTCGGGGCCTACGCCGTCCTGCTCGCGGCCGTCGCGGCCGCTGCCCGGATACCGGCCGGCTTCCTGCTGCGCCGGCTGCTGATCGAGATCCCGTTCGTGGCCTTCGCGGTGCTGATGCCCTTCGTGGCCGAGGGCGAACGGGTCGACGTCCTCGGCCTCTCGCTGAGCGTCTCCGGACTCTGGGGCGCCTGGAACGTGCTCGCCAAGGGCACCCTCGGCGTGGCCGCGTCCGTACTGCTCGCCTCGACGACCGAGCTGCGGGCCCTGCTGCTGGGACTCCAGCGCCTCAAGCTGCCGCCGCTGCTGGTCCAGATCGCCTCGTTCATGATCCGGTACGGGGACGTGATCGGCGGCGAGCTGCGGCGGATGTCCATCGCACGGCGCTCGCGCGGGTTCGAGGCGCGCGGGATCCGGCACTGGGGCGTGCTCGCCAAGACGGCGGGCGCGCTGTTCATCCGCTCCTACGAGCGCGGTGAGCGGGTCTACCTCGCGATGGTCAGCCGGGGCTACGCCGGTTCGATGCCGATGATCGACGAGGCCGTCGCCACCCGCACGCAGTGGGCGTACGCGGCCGCGCTCCCGGTGACGGCCCTCGCCGTCTGTCTGATGGGATGGACCCTGTGACTGCTCCCGGCCCCGCCCCGTCCCCCGGCCCCGCCCCGGCTCCCTCCCTCGAGGTGACCGGCCTCGCCTACGCCTACCCCGACGGGCACCAGGCCCTCTTCGGGGTCGACCTGACCGTCGGACACGGCGAGCGGGTGGCCCTGCTCGGGCCGAACGGCGCCGGCAAGACCACCCTCGTGCTGCACCTCAACGGCATCCTGGCCGGCGGGGTCGGCTCGGTGCGCGTGGCCGGGACGCCGGTGGAGAAGCGCAACCTCGCCGAGATCCGGCGCCGCGTCGGCATCGTCTTCCAGGACCCCGACGACCAGCTCTTCATGCCGACCGTCCGGGAGGACGTGGCCTTCGGCCCGGCCGCCTCCGGGATGCGCGGCGCCGAGCTGGAGGAGCGGGTCCGGGACGCGCTGGAGCAGGTCGGCATGGCGGGCTTCGCCGACCGGCCCCCGCACCACCTGTCCTTCGGGCAGCGCCGCCGGGTGGCGGTGGCGACCGTGCTGGCCATGCGGCCCGAGATCCTCGTCCTGGACGAGCCCTCCTCCAACCTGGACCCGGCCTCGCGCCGCGAGCTCGCGGACATCCTGCGCTCGCTCGACGTGACGGTGCTGATGGTGACGCACGACCTGCCGTACGCGCTGGAGCTGTGCCCGCGCTCGGTCGTCCTCAGCGAGGGCGTGATCGCCGCCGACGGCCGGACCCAGGACCTGCTGTGCGACGAGGCGCTCATGCGGGCCCACCGCCTGGAGCTGCCCTTCGGCTTCGACCCGCGCTCCGTATCGGTGGCATAAGCACCGGTCTCGGTTTGTTGCACTGCGCGTGGACATCCAGGGTGTGGTGACGGAGGGCTTCGAGCCCGTCAAAGACGCGTTCGAGCGCAATTTCGAGGTGCTCGGGGACCGGGGCGCGGCGGTCGCCGTCTACCGGGACGGCCGCAAGGTCGTGGACCTGTGGGGCGGCACCAAGGACGCGAACGGCACCGAGCCGTGGGCCGGGGACACCGCGCAGATCGTCCGCTCCGCGACCAAGGGGGTGGCCGCCGCCGTCCCCCTGCTGCTGCACCAGCGCGGGCTGCTGGACCTGGACGCGCCCGTGGGCTCGTACTGGCCCGAGTTCAAGGCGGGCGGCAAGGACCGCATCCTGGTCCGCGACCTGCTCGCGCACCGCGCGGGGCTCCCGGCGCTGGAGCGCGGGCTGACCGCGGCCGAGGCCGCGGACGGGGTCTCCGGGCCGCGGGCGGTCGCGGCGCAGCAGCCCTTCTGGGAGCCCGGCACCGGGCACGGCTACCACGCGCAGACCTACAGCTGGCTGCTGTCCGAGCTGGTGCTGCGGGCGACGGGCCGCACCGTCGGCGGCCTCCTGGCCGAGGAGATCGCCGAGCCGCTGGGCCTGGAGTTCTGGATAGGCCTGCCGGAGACGGAGACCCACCGGGTGGGGCGGGTGGCGCCGGTCGACCCGCCGGAGAGCGCGGGCCTGCTCAAGACCCGGCCGAGGACGAACGTCTCCGAGGCCTACGCCGACCCGGCATCCCTGACCCGCCGCGCCTTCGCCGCCATCGCCCCGCTGCCGGACGAGAACGACCCCGCCTACCGGGCGGCCGAACTGCCGGCCTCGAACGGCATCGGCACGGCCCGCGCCCTGGCCCGCTTCTACGCGGCCGCCATCGGCGTGGTGGAGGACGGCGCGCGGATCTTCACCCCGGCCACCACGGCCCTCGCCGGCAAGGAGCTCTCGGCGGGCCCGGACCGCGTCCTGGTCGTCAACACCCGCTTCGGCCCCGGCTACATGCTGCACGGTCCGGCCTCGCCGCTGCTCTCACCGGCCTCCTTCGGCCACCCGGGCCGCGGCGGCTCCCTGGCCTTCGCTGACCCGGAGGCGGGCATCGGCTTCGGCTACGTCACCAACGCCCACGCCAAGTCGGTCACGGCCGACCCCCGCGCCCAGGCCCTGGTCCGGGCCCTGCGCACGGCCCTCTCCGCCTGACGCGCCGCGCGCCCGGCCCCTGCGACCTAGGGTTCAGCCGTCGGTTTCCCGTACGTCGGCGACGGTGGCCCCGGCGTACTCGACGAGCTCCTGCGGCCCCATCGGGAACACGGTGTTCGGGGTGCCCGCGGCGGCCCAGACCACGTCGTGGCCGAGCAGCCGCCGATCGGCGAGCACCCGGGTGCGGGTGCGGTGCCCGAAGGGCGGGACCCCGCCGATGGCGTAGCCCGTCGTCTCGCGCACCAGTGCGGCGTCCGCCCGGGTGACCTTCCCGGCACCGAGCTCCCGGCGCACCGCCTCCACGTCGACCCGCGAGGCCCCGTCCATCAGGACCAGCACCGGGACCCCGTCCGCGGCGAAGATCAGCGACTTCACGATCTGGCTGAGCTCGCAGCCGATCGCGGCGGCCGCGTCGACCGCGGTACGGGTCCCTTCGGGAAAGGCCCGAACGGCGAGCTCGAGCCCCAGCCCGTCCAGGGCCTCGGCGAACAAGGGGTGCGCGGAAGTCGTCATCCCCGGACGCTAACGCCGCCGGGCGCCCCGCCGCGAGGCGGTTTCGGCCCGCCGCGCCGTGACCGGTTGCGGCGCGGGCTCAGTGGGCGTTCAGGACCGTCGCGACGATCGGGCCCGCCGAGTCGCCGCCGTGGCCGCCGGCCTCGACCATCGCGGCCGCGGCCACGTCGCCGCTGAAGCCCGTGAACCAGCTGTCGGGGCTGCCCGCGCCGTCGACCTCCGCGGAGCCGGTCTTCGCGCCCTTGTCCGAGCCGCCGACCGAGGCCATCGCGTCGCGGCCGGTGCCGCTGGTGGCCGTCAGCTTCATCATCGAGACCAGCTGCTGCTGCACCGAGGGCTTCATGCGCCGCTGCGCCGTGGCGATCGTGCGGCCGTCGAGCTCCGGGGAGACCAGGAGCGGCTGGCGGAAGACGCCCGTGCGCGCGGTCGCCGTGATGGAGGCGACGTTCAGCGGGTTCATGGTGATCTGGCCCTGCCCGATGTACTCGGCGGCCGCCGCCGCGCCCGTCGCCGGCGGGACCTTGCCGTCGGTGGACTTGATGCCCGTCTTCCAGTCCAGCCCGATGCCGAAGACCTCCGTGGCCTCCTTCGGCAGCGCGGAGTCGTCGTCGACCGGCTTGATCTGCTTGATGAAGGCGGTGTTGCAGGACCGGGCGAAGGAGGTCGCGAAGTTGGTGCCGGCCGGCAGCTCGAAGTTCTTCAGGTTGTGGAACGCGCGGCCGCCCCAGGACACCTCCTTCGCGCACTCCGCCGGCTTGTCGGCCGCGACCAGGCCGCGGTCCAGGAGCATCGCCCCCGTCACGATCTTCATCGTGGAGCCGGGCGCCCGGTTGCCCGCCATCGCCGCGTTGTAGCCGTCCTTGCGGTGGTTGGCGACGGCGAGGATGTGACCGGTGCTCGGCTTGATCGCGACGACCGAGGCCTCGGGGAACCGGGCGACGGCCTGCTCGGCCGCCGCCTGGACCTTCGCGTCCAGGTACGTCTTGAGGACGGCCGGCTCTCCCTCGACCAGGGTCAGCAGGGTCCGCTTCGGCGTGTTCTGGTCCGCCGGCTCGATCCAGACCTCGGCGCCCGACGCGCCGCCCGCCTTGGACCCGTACGTCTCGCGCAGTTCGGCGAGAACCGGGCGCAGCGAGGGGTACTTCTCCGCCGTCAGCTCCTCGCCGTTGCGGTCGACGGCCTTGACGGGCGGGCTGGCGGGCGTGCCCGCGCGCAGCTTCTCGTCCTTCTGGAGCTGCGGGTGGATCACCGACGGCTGCCAGTCGACCAGCGGCTTCCCGCTGGTCAGGCCGCGCACCACGGTCAGCTGGGAGTCGTACGCGAGGGGCTTGGTCGTGCCCTCGTACGTGATCTCCGCCTCGACCTTGAAGGGCACGGTCGTGCCGTTCGGCGTGCCCGGGGTGATCACGGCCTTGGACACGTACGCCTTGGCCTTGTAGTCGCCCACGGCGGTCTGCGCGGCCTGTGCGTTGTTGGTCAGGTCGGCGGCGGCCCGCTCGTCACCGGCGGCCCACGCGGCCAGGAAGGCCTTCGCGGTCGCCGCGGTCTCCTTCTCGGTGACGGGGCCGCTGCCCTTCTCCGACTGGACGCCGGTGTCGCTCGTGGCGGACCCCTTGCCGTCCTCGCCCGCGTCTCCGACCAGGGCGTACACCCCGTAGCCGGTGCCCCCGACCAACGCGAGGAAGACCCCGCCGATGACCGCGCCCTTCGCTGCCCCGTTCACTTCTTCGTTCCTCCCCCGGAACCGTCGTTCTCTGAACATGTTCAAAGAACCTGTGGGGGTGACCCTACGCTGCGTCGCCGTCCCCCTCCGCTCTTGTTACCGGACCGGAACATCGATGGCCGAAAAGGAGCGGAGAAAGGCAGCGGCGCAAGGCCGCGGCGGGCTCCGGCCGGTATAGATCGTCCGATGAACCTCGTCCGCACGGTGGAAGCGGCCCCCGCCCACGGGCCGACGCCGGAACTGGTCTGGTACACCTCCTACGGCTCGAACATGCACCGGGACCGGCTGGCCTGCTACCTCGCCGGGGGCACCCCGGCCGGCGCCGCGCGCAGCTATCCCGGATGCCGCGACCGCCGCGCGCCGGCCCGCTCGGTGCCGGTCGAGCTGCCCGGACGGCTGTACTTCGCCACGAAGTCCCCCGTGTGGGCGGGCGGCAGGGCGTTCTACGACCCGGCCGCGGCGGGCCGCACCCGGGCGCGCGCCCACCTGGTGACGGCGCAGCAGTTCTCCGACATCGCCGCCCAGGAGATGTACCGGGAGCCGGGGCCCGACCTCGACCTGGACCTCACCGAGGTGCTGCGCTCGGGACGGGACGAGCGCGGTCCGGGCCGCTACGAGACGCTGGTCTGCGCCGGCGCCCTGGAGGGCCTCCCCGTCCTGACCTTCACCGCTCCCTGGGTCATGCACGACGTGGACTGGGTGAAGCCGTCCGCCGCGTACATGAGCTACCTGGCGGCGGGCCTGCTGGAGTCCGGCGCCTGGACCGGACCCTCCATCGCCGACTACCTGGCCCGCTGCCCCGGCGCCGCCGGCCACTGGAGCCCGGACCGGATCCTGGCCCTCCTGACGCCGTGGCAGCACCCCGACGGCCTGCCGCCCTGACCGCCCGCCCCTGGCCGACCTCCCGGCGGCGGCCGCACGGCGAAGGCCCCGGCACCATCGGGTGCCGGGGCCTTCGTCCGGGGCCTTCGTCCGCGTCGCCCCGGGGTCGCTAGACCCAGGTGTCCAGCCACATCCGGGCGCGCCAGGAGTCCATCGGCAGGGTCTGGCCCGTGTAGATCGGCCAGAAGTAGATGAAGTTCCACACGATCAGCAGGACCAGCACCCCCGCCCCGATCGCGCCCAGCGTCCGCCGCCGTTCGGTCGATCCGGCCGGGCCCAGCAGGGCGCCGATCATCATCGCCACCGCCAGGCACAGGTACGGGACGAACACCACCGCGTAGAAGAAGAAGATGGTCCGCTCCTGGTAGTTGAACCAGGGCAGCAGGCCCGCGCCCAGCGCGCACGCGATCGCGCCCGCCCGCCAGTCACGGCGGAAGAACCACCGGTACAGCACGTACAGCAGCGCGAAGCAGCCCGCCCACCACAGCAGCGGGGTGCCCAGCGCCAGCACCTCGCGGGCGCACTTGCCGGCCGCCGTCGCCGGGCACCCGTCGGTGCCGGGCTCCGGGGACTCGTAGAAGTAGGAGACGGGCCGGCCCAGGACCAGCCAGCTCCACGGGTTCGACTCGTAGGTGTGCCCCGAGGTCAGGCCGACGTGGAAGTCGTAGACCTCGGTCTCGTAGTGCCACAGGCTGCGCAGCCACTCCGGCAGGAACGACAGCGCGCTGCCCTGGTCGTTCTTGGCGGCCCAGTCGCGCAGGTAGCCGCCCTTGCCGTTGTCCGGGCTGAAGATCCAGCCCGACCACGAGGCCACGTACGTCACCACCGCGACCGGGACCGTGGACAGGAACGCGGGCAGCGCGTCGCGGCGCAGCATCGCCGCGTACGGGGCGCCCGCGCCCGCCGTGCGCCGCGCGCCGGCGTCCCACAGGACGGTGAGGATGCCGAAGAAGGCCAGGACGACGAAGCCGTTCCACTTCGTGCCGGCGGCGAGGCCCAGGCAGACGCCCGCCAGGATCCGGTACGGGCGCCAGCCCAGCCGCAGCGTCTCGGCGATCTTCAGGTCCGGCCGGGTCCGCCCCTCGTCGTCGACCGGGAGGGCGTCCGCGAGCCGGGCCCGCGTCCTGTCCCGGTCGATCAGCAGCGCCCCGAAGGCGGCGAGCACGAAGAACATCAGCACCAGGTCGAGCAGCGCGGTGCGGCTCATCACCAGGTGCAGGCCGTCCACCGCGAGGAGGGCGCCGGCCAGGCAGCCCAGGAAGGTCGACCGGAAGAGCCGCCGCCCGATCCGGCACAGCATCAGCACGGAGAGGGTGCCGAGCACGGCGGTCATGAACCGCCAGCCGAAGGGGGTGAAGCCGAACATCCACTCGCCGAGCCCGATGACCCACTTGCCGACGGGCGGGTGCACGACGTAGCCCGGATCCAGCGGGAGGGGGACCGAGCCGGGGTCGGCGAGGATCGACTTGTCGATGTCCTTGGGCCAGCTCGCCTCGTAGCCCTGCTTGATCGTGGCCCAGGCGTCCTTGGCGTAGTACGTCTCGTCGAATATCACCGCCTTGGGGCTGCCCAGGTGCACGAACCGCAGCACACCGGCGACGAGCGCCACCAGCACCGGGCCGGCCCACGACACGATCCGCTGCCAGGTGCCCCATACCCGCGGCGGCAGCCCGAAGGTCATCCACAGCTGGGGGGACGGCTGGGCGTACGGGGGCACCAGGCGGGTGCGCACGTCGTCGCCCCCCGCACCGGCACGCGGCACGTAGCCGAAGGCGCGCAGGCGGCGCAGCCAGGTGGGCGGCTCATTGTCGCGTCCCGCCGGCGGGGCGGGCGGGGCCCCCGCGGGGCTGGGCGGCGGCGTCGCGGTCTTGGTCACCGGGTCATCGTAGGGAACGGATCTGTGGGAACCCCAGCACCGGGGGCGTACGGGCGCGGGGCCGGGCGGGGCTGAGAGGATGGGCGGGTGACCACTGACCAGCCCCGCGGTACCGAGCCCACCTCTCCGGCAGGAGTCCTCGTACTCGCCGGCACCCCCATCGGCGACCTCACGGACGCCCCGCCGCGGCTCGCGGCCGAGCTGGAGCGGGCCGACGTGATCGCCGCCGAGGACACCCGCCGGCTGCGCCGGCTGACCCAGGGCCTCGGCGTGCACACCACCGGGCGCGTCCTGTCGTACTTCGAGGGCAACGAGTCCGCGCGGACACCGGAGCTGGTCGAGGCCCTGGCCGGCGGGGCCCGCGTACTGCTGGTGACCGACGCCGGGATGCCCTCGGTGTCCGACCCCGGCTACCGGCTGGTCGCCGCCGCCGTGGAGAAGGACATCAAGGTCACCGCCGTTCCCGGGCCGTCGGCGGTGCTCACCGCGCTGGCCATGTCCGGGCTGCCGGTGGACCGGTTCTGCTTCGAGGGGTTCCTGCCGCGCAAGGCGGGCGAGCGCCTCGGCCGGCTCCGCGAGGTGGAGGGCGAGCGGCGCACGCTCGTCTACTTCGAGGCCCCGCACCGGCTCGACGACACCCTGGCCGCCATGGCCGAGGTCTTCGGCGCCGAGCGCCGCGCCGCCGTGTGCCGCGAGCTGACCAAGACGTACGAGGAGGTCAAGCGCGGCGGGCTCGGCGAGCTGGCCGCCTGGGCCGCCGAGGGCGTGCGCGGGGAGATCACCATCGTGGTGGAGGGCGCCCCGGCGGCGGCCCCCGGCGATGTGGACGACGAGGAGCTGGTGCGCAGGGTGCGGGTGCGGGAGGAGGCGGGGGAGCGGCGCAAGGAGGCCATCGCGGCGGTCGCCGCCGAGGCCGGGGTACCCAAGCGGGAGGTGTTCGACGCGGTCGTCGCGGCAAAGAACGCGGCACAAAAGATGCCGCAAGTCGGTAAAGGGCTAACCTGAAAGGCAAAGCTCAGACCGCGCACCGGGCGCTTTGGGCATGAGTCGCCCAAAGACCGTCCAACACTAGACAGGGCCTGATGCGCTCCCGCCCGAAGAGGCGTCCACTGGCAATGGCACCAGTGGAACAAGAGGAGCTGGCATGAGTGAGATCGCTGAGACCCCGGTACCCGTGACAGCGCCCGGCGCGCCCGTCGGCCCTCCCGTGCAGACCGTGCACGAGGCGTACTCCTTCGCGTGCATGCGGTGCGGGTACGGCTGGGAGCAGGCCTACGGCATAGAGCACCACATCGACGGCAAGGGCGAGCCGTTCATCCTGTACAAGGCCGACGGCGAGCGGGTGCCCTCCCCGCTGTCCAACCCGACCTGCCACAACTGCGGCGGCCACGTGGTCCGGATCATGCGCGCGGGGCAGGTCTCCTCGGTGCTCGGCATGCTCGACCAGCTCTACCACCACCGCGTCGCCCCCGGGATCGCCGGCCCCGTCCCGGCGGGCGCGGACGTCCCCCGGACCCGGGGGCCGCGCGGGGCGCGCCCCGCGCACGACGCCCCCGGACCCGTCGCCATCGACGAGTCCGAGAAGCGCCCGGGCCTCCTCTCCCGTCTGCTGGGGATCTTCCGCCGGTCATAAGATCGGCCCCATGAGCACTTCGTCGGCCCCCGCCTCCCGAGCCTCCAAGGACGCCCCGCCACCGCTGCCCGAACCCCTCCGGGTGGCGGTGGCGGATTCGCACACCCACCTGGACATGCAGTCGGGCACCGTCGAGGAGGGCCTCGCGAAGGCCGCCTCCGTGGGCGTGACCACGGTCGTCCAGGTCGGCTGCGACGTGAAGGGCTCCCGCTGGGCCGCCGAGACGGCCGCCGCGTACGAGAACGTCCACGCGGCGGTTGCCCTGCACCCGAACGAGGCGCCCCGGATCGTGCACGGGGATCCCGACGGCTGGTCGCGGCAGGGGGCCCGGACCGGCGGTGGCGAGGCCGCGCTCGACGAGGCGCTGGCCGAGATCGAGGCCCTGGCCGCTTTGGACCACGTCAAGGCGGTCGGCGAGACCGGACTGGACCACTTCCGCACCGGGCCGGAGGGGATGGCCGCGCAGGAGCGCTCCTTCCGGGCCCACATCGAGATCGCCAAGCGCCGGGGCAAGGCCCTCGTGATCCACGACCGCGACGCCCACGCGGACGTGCTCCGCGTGCTGCGGGAGGAGGGCGCACCGGAGCGCACCGTCTTCCACTGCTACTCGGGTGACGCCGACATGGCCCGGGAGTGCGCCGCCGCCGGGTACTACATGTCCTTCGCCGGAACGGTCACCTTCAAGAACGCGGCCCCGCTGCGCGAGGCGCTGGCCGTCGCCCCGCTGGAGCTGGTGCTGGTCGAGACCGACGCCCCGTACCTGACCCCCGCGCCGTACCGCGGACGGCCCAACGCTCCGTACCTCATTCCGCTGACCGTACGGGCGATGGCGGCGGTCCGCGGCATCGACGAGGACGCGATGGCCACCGCGCTGGCCGCCAACACGGCGCGCGCCTTCGGCTACTGACCGCCCCCGCCCGACGACACGCTGCGTGACCGTCCGGCTTTGGTGCGTGACGACTCCTCCGCTAAGGTGCCGTGCCCGAACCAGCGGGTGCCGGAACAGTGGAGCGAGCGTCGTGAGCGATACGCAGGGCAGTCACCGCCGTGGCGGTCCCGTTCCGGGGGCGTACGGGGATCCGGGCGTCCCGGATCCGGCGGCCGATCCGGGGGTCCCGGGCCCGCGCCGGGCGGGGCGCCGCAGAGCCCGCCAGAGCGGGCAGCCGGCCGGGTGGGCCGATCCCGAGGCCCCGACGGTGCCCGCGGTGGCCGCCACGCTGCCGCTGACCCCCCTGCCGGGGAGGGAACCCGCCGGGGCCGGGGCTGCCGGGGCCGGGGCCGGAGCCGGGGCTGCCGGAGCCGGGTCGGGGCGCCGCCGGGCACCCGCCCCCACCGCGGTCGCCCTGCTGCCGGCGCCCGCGGCCGCGCCCGGCTCCGCGCCCGGCGCCATGCCCGCCTCCGTGCCCGGGCCCGGCACCGGCAGACGCCGCCGCACCGCCCCCGCCGAACCCCCGCCGGGCACCTGGCGGCGGATGGTGCCGCAGGCCCTGGTCGTCGCCGTCCTCGCCGGCGGCACCACCGCCTTCGTCGCCGCCGACAAGGCGGTACGCCTCACCGTCGACGGCGTCCCGCGCACCCTGCACACCTTCGCCGACGACGTCGACGAACTGCTCGCCTCCGAAGGCCTCGACGTCGGACCCCACGACCTCGTGGCCCCCGGCCCCGGCGAACGCCTCGACGACGGCGAACAGGTCGTCGTCCGCTACGGCCGCCCCCTGCGCCTCACCCTCGACGGCCGCCCGCGCCAGGTGTGGACCACCGCCCGCACCGTCGAAGGCGCGCTGCGCCAGTTCGGCATCCGCGCCGAGGGCGCCTACCTCTCGGCGCCGCGCACCGCCCCCGTGCCGCGCGCCGGAATGGCCCTCAGCGTCCGCACCGAACGCAGCGTCACCTTCATGGCCGACGGCCGCGAACGCACCATCCGCACCAACGCCGCCACCGTCCAGGAGGCCCTCGACCAGGCCGGCATCACCCTGAACGGCCAGGACACCACCTCCGTACCGCCCACCGCCTTCCCGCGCGACGGCCAGACCGTCACCGTGCTGCGCATCACGGGCACCCGCGAGGTCCGCGAGGAGCGCATCCCGTACGAGACGGAGCGGGTCGAGGACGCCGCCCTGTTCGCCGGCACCGAGGTCGTCGAACGGGCCGGGCGGCCCGGGGCCCGCCGGGTCACCTACAGCCTGCGCACCGTCAACGGGGTCCGGCAGAAGCCCCGCCGCATCGCCGACGAGACCGTCCGCGAGCCCGTCACCCAGCTCGTCAAGGTCGGTACGAAGCCGCTGCCGACGTCCGTCTCCGGCGCCGACGGCCTCAACTGGGCGGCCCTCGCCCAGTGCGAATCGGGCGGCCGGCCCTCGGCCACCGACCCCTCGGGGACCTACGGCGGCCTCTACCAGTTCGACGTACGGACCTGGCAGGGCCTCGGCGGCAGCGGCCGCCCGCAGGACGCCCCGGCCTCGGAGCAGACGTACCGGGCGAAGAAGCTCTACGTGCAGCGGGGGGCGAGTCCGTGGCCGCACTGCGGCCGTAGGCTTAGCGGGTGAGCACCGCAGAGCAGCAGCCCAACGAGAACCCTTCTGACGCCCTCCTCGGGCCGGCCGACATCCGGGAGCTGGCGGCCGCACTCGGTGTGCGCCCGACCAAGCAGAAGGGTCAGAACTTCGTCATCGACGCCAACACGGTGCGCCGGATCGTGCGCACCGCCGAGGTGCGGCCGGACGACGTGGTCGTCGAGGTCGGCCCCGGCCTGGGCTCGCTGACGCTCGCGCTGCTGGAGGCCGCCGACCGGGTCACGGCCGTGGAGATCGACGACATCCTGGCGGCGGCGCTGCCCGCCACCATCGAGGCGCGGCTGCCCGGGCGCAAGGACCGCTTCGCGCTGGTCCACTCCGACGCGATGCTGGTCACCGAGCTGCCCGGCCCCGCGCCGACCGCGCTCGTGGCGAACCTGCCGTACAACGTGGCCGTGCCCGTCCTGCTGACCATGCTCGACCGGTTCCCGACCATCGAGCGGACCCTGGTGATGGTGCAGGCGGAGGTCGCCGACCGGCTCGCCGCCGAGCCCGGCAACAAGGTGTACGGGGTGCCCTCGGTCAAGGCCAACTGGTACGCGCACGTCAAGCGCGCCGGGTCCATCGGACGCAAGGTCTTCTGGCCGGCGCCGAACGTCGACTCCGGGCTCGTCTCGCTGGTGCGGCGGACGGAGCCGATCAAGACGACCGCCTCGAAGGCGGAGGTCTTCGCGGTCGTGGACGCGGCTTTCGCGCAGCGCCGCAAGACGCTGCGCGCCGCGCTGGCCGGCTGGGCCGGGTCCGCGGCCGGCGCCGAGGCCGCGCTGGTCGCCGCCGGGGTCTCGCCGCAGGCGCGCGGGGAGTCGCTGACGGTGGAGGAGTTCGCCGCGATCGCCGAGCACAAGCCCGAGGCGCAGAGGCCCGCGCTGTGAGCGTGACCGTACGAGTGCCCGCGAAGGTCAACGTCCAGCTGGCGGTGGGCGCGGCCCGCCCCGACGGCTTCCACGACCTCGCGAACGTCTTCCTCGCCGTGTCGCTGTTCGACGAGGTCACGGCGACCGCGGCCGAGGAGCTGACCGTGACCTGCGCGGGCCCGGACGCCGACCAGGTGCCCCTGGACCGCACGAACCTCGCGGCGCGCGCCGCCGAGATCCTGGCGGCGCGGGCCGGTATCGAGCCCGCGGTCCACCTGCACATCACCAAGAACATCCCCGTCGCGGGCGGTATGGCGGGCGGCAGCGCGGACGGGGCCGCGGCCCTGCTGGCCTGCGACACCCTGTGGGGCCTGGGCACGCCGCGTGCCGAACTGCTCGACATCTGCGCGGAGCTGGGCAGCGACGTGCCGTTCAGCCTGGTCGGCGGGGCGGCGCTCGGGACGGGCCGGGGGGAGCTGCTGACCCCGGTGGACGCGGGGGCGTTCCACTGGGTGTTCGCGGTAGCCGACGGGG
Organism: Streptomyces sp. NPDC048270; assembly: GCF_040652335.1. NCBI lineage: Bacteria > Bacillati > Actinomycetota > Actinomycetes > Kitasatosporales > Streptomycetaceae > Streptomyces > Streptomyces sp. NPDC048270. The sequence continues at coordinate 122,447 of NZ_JBEZLV010000010.1, read as the reverse complement.
GGCTGTCGACGCCCGCCGTGTTCCGGGAGTTCGACCGGCTCACGGCCGGCACGCGGATCCCGGAGCCCGAGGCATCGCCGGCCCTGCTGGCCGCCCTGGCCTCGGGGGATCCGGACGCGCTGGCCCCTGTCCTGGCCAACGGGCTCCAGCCGGCGGCGCTCTCGCTGCGGCCCGCGCTGGCGGCGACGCTGGCGGCCGGCACCGGGGCCGGTGCGCTGGCCGCGCTGGTGTCGGGCTCCGGCCCGACGACGGCCTTCCTCGTCCGGGACGAGGAGGCCGCCGCGAAGGTCGCCGCCGCGCTGGAGGGCTCGGGCACGTGCCGGGCCACTCGCGTGGCGTCCAGCCCGGCCCCGGGCGCCACGGTCCTGACCGCGCCGCACTAGCCCGGAGCCCGGCCCCACCCCGCCGCCGCTGGGGCTCCGCCCCAGACCCCGCGCCTCAAACGCCGGCGGGGCTGGAGAGCCTGGGGTTCCGCCCGGACCTTGCCCGTCGAGCGTCGGCCGGGCTGAAGAACCTGGGGCTCCGCCCCAGACCCCGCGCCTCAAACGCCGGCGGGGCTGGAGAGCCTGGGGTTCCGCCCGGACCTCGTGCGTCGAGTGCCGGCGGGGCTGGATTTTCGGCTCCGCCGCACCCGGCCAACCCGCGCGTTCAGTCCCGCAGGGCGCACCCCAGCCCGCCGAGCCGCACCTGACGGGCGGCGGGAGCGAATTCAGCCCCGCCGGCGTTTGAGGCGCGGGGCCTGGGGCGGAGCCCCAGCAGCGGCGGGGCGGAAGGAAGGGCCGGGCTCCCGGGTCGGGCTCCCGGGGCGGGGCTCCCGGGCCGGGCTCCCGGGGCGGGCTCCCGGGGCGGGCTCCCCGGGCGGGCTCCCGGGCTGGGCTCCCGGGGCGGGCCCCCGGGCGGGCTCCCGGGTCGGGCTCCACGGGCGGGCCCCCGGGCTGCCCCCGGCCGGGGCCCGGCAGGGGAGGGCCGGGGTACTCAGGGGGAGTTGAGTATGTGGGCCCTGTCGGGGGCGGCGGGCGGTGGCGAGGCTGGGGTGCATGACAGTCAGCGCACGCGACACGGCCGCGGCCACCCCCGCCTCCCGGGACCGGTACGTCGACCTCCTGAGGGTCGCCTCGCTCGGGGCCGTCGTGCTCGGGCACTGGCTGATGGCCGCCGTCAGCGGCGACGGCATGGGCAACCTGCTCGCGCTCGTGCCCGGGCTCCAGGTGGTGACCTGGGTGCTCCAGGTCATGCCCGTCTTCTTCTTCGTCGGCGGGTTCTCGCACGCGCTCTCCTACCGCTCGCTCGCCCGCCGCGGCGACCGCCCCGTGTACGCCGCCTTCCTGCGGGCCCGGCTGCGGCGGCTGCTGCGGCCCACCCTCGTCTTCGTGCTCGTCTGGGCCGCCGCCGCGCTCGCCGTGCAGCTCGCCGGGCTCGGCGGCGGCGGGCTCGGCGGGGCCGCGCTGCGGCTGGTCACGCAGCCGCTCTGGTTCATCGGGATCTACCTCGCGATGGTCGCCTTCACCCCGCCGCTGCTCCGGCTGCACGAGCGGTGGGGCTGGGCCGCCTTCGCGGGGCTCGCCGCCGCGGCCGCCGCCGTCGACGTGCTGCGCTTCGCCTTCGGGGTCCCGTACGCGGAGTTCCTCAACTTCGCCTTCGTCTGGCTCGCCGTGCACCAGCTCGGCTTCCTGCGCGCCGACGGCCGCATCCGCCGGCCCGCCGCCCTGGCCGCCGCCGGCCTCGGCGCGGCGGTCCTGCTCGTCGCCTACGGCCCGTACCCGCTGTCCATGGTCGGGATGCCGGGCGAGAAGGTGTCCAACATGGCCCCGCCGACCCTCGCGCTGCTCGCGCACGGCCTGTGGCTCGTCGGAGCCGTGCAGCTGCTCTCCCGGCCCGCCGGCGCCTGGCTCGCCCGCCCCCGCGTCTGGCGGGGCGTGGTCGCCGCCAACGGGATCGCGATGACCGCCTTCCTGTGGCACCTCACCGCCATGCTCGGCGTGTACGGGGCGCAGCTCGCCCTGGGCATCGCACTGCCCGAGCCCGCGACCGCCGCCTGGTGGGCGCAGGTACCCGTACGGATCCTGCTCGCCGCCGCGCTGACGGCCGTACTCGTCGCCTTCTTCCGCCGCTTCGAGGCCCCCGGCGCCCCCGCCCCCGCCCCGGCCGCCGACCCGGCCCCGGCCCCGGCCCCCGGCAGCGGCCCCCGTGCCGCCCTCGGCATCACCCTGTGCCTGCTCGGGATCCTCGGCCTGTCGATGACCGGTCTCGGGGGCCTGCTCGAGGGGCACAGCGCCACCCTGATCGCCCTGCCGGTCACCGCGCCGGTCGCGATCGGCATGGCGCTGGGCGGCTGGCTCCTCGTGGAACGGTCCGCCCCGGCCCGGAGGGTTAGGCTGAGGGGCTGATCCACACCCTTTCTCTGGAGCGCGTCTGATGGCCGTCAATCTGGTCAATGTCGAGGCAGTCAGCAAGGTGTACGGCACACGTACCCTGCTCGACGGCATCTCCCTCGGCGTGTCCGAGGGAGACCGGATCGGTGTCGTCGGCCGCAACGGCGACGGTAAGACCACCCTGATCCGGATGCTCGCGAAGCTGGAGGAGCCCGACAGCGGACGGGTCACCCAGTCCGGCGGCCTGCGGATGGGCGTGCTCACCCAGCACGACTCCCTGGACCCCGCGGCCACCATCCGCCACGAGATCATCCGGGACATGGCCGACCACGAGTGGGCCGGCAACTCCAAGATCCGCGACGTGCTGACCGGCCTGTTCGGCGGCCTCGACCTGCCCGGCTTCGGACAGGGCCTCGACACCGTCATCGGCCCGCTCTCCGGCGGCGAGCGCCGCCGCATCGCGCTCGCCAAGCTGCTCATCGCCGACCAGGACCTCCTCGTCCTCGACGAGCCCACCAACCACCTCGACGTCGAGGGCATCTCCTGGCTGGCCCGCCACCTCCAGGAGCGCCGCTCCGCCCTGGTCTGCGTCACCCACGACCGCTGGTTCCTGGACCAGGTCTGCACCCGCATGTGGGACGTGCAGCGCGGTGAGGTGCACGAGTACGAGGGCGGCTACAGCGACTACGTCTTCGCCCGCGCCGAGCGCGAGCGCATCGCCGCCACCGAGGAGCAGAAGCGGCAGAACCTGATGCGCAAGGAGCTGGCCTGGCTGCGCCGCGGCGCCCCCGCCCGGACCTCCAAGCCCCGCTACCGCATCGAGGCCGCCAACGAGCTGATCGCCGACGTCCCGCCGCCGCGCGACCGCTCCGAGCTGATGCGCTTCGCCAACGCCCGCCTGGGCAAGACCGTGTTCGAGATGGAGGACGTGACCGTACAGGCCGGTCCGAAAACCCTCCTCAAGCACCTCACCTGGCACCTGGGCCCCGGCGACCGCATCGGCCTCGTCGGCGTCAACGGCGCCGGCAAGACCTCCCTGCTGCGCGCCCTGGCCGAGGCCGCCCGCACCCAGGGCGAGGTCCAGCCCGCCGCGGGCAAGGTCTCGGTCGGCAAGACCGTCAAGCTGGCCTACCTCTCCCAGGAGGTCGGCGAACTCGACCCGTCCCTGCGCGTCCTGGAGGCCGTCCAGCGCGTCCGCGACCGCGTCGACCTCGGCCAGGGCCGCGAGATGACCGCGGGCCAGCTGTGCGAGCAGTTCGGCTTCACCAAGGAGAAGCAGTGGACGCCCGTCGGCGACCTCTCCGGTGGTGAGCGGCGCCGGCTGCAGATCCTGCGCCTGCTGATGGACGAGCCCAACGTCCTCTTCCTCGACGAGCCCACCAACGACCTCGACATCGAGACCCTGACCCAGCTCGAGGACCTCCTCGACGGCTGGCCCGGATCCATGATCGTGATCTCCCACGACCGGTTCTTCATCGAGCGCACCACCGACACCGTGATGGCGCTGCTCGGCGACGCGAGCCTGCGGATGCTGCCGCGCGGCCTGGACGAGTACCTGGAGCGGCGCCGGCGGATGATCGAGGCGGCCGCCCCGGCGCCCGCCCCGGCCGCCGCGGCCGCCGCGAAGCCCACCTCCTCCGGGGACTCGCGTGCCGCGAAGAAGGAGCTCCAGAAGATCGAGAGGCAGCTGAACAAGCTCTCCGACCGCGAGAGCAACCTGCACGCGCAGATCGCCGAGAACTCCACCGACTACGACAAGGTGGCCAAGCTCGACGCCGAGCTGCGGGAACTGCTCTCGGAGCGCGACGACTTGGAGATGCGCTGGCTGGAGCTGGCCGAGGAGGCGTAGCTCCAGCCGCTCCGGCCGCGGGGAGCCGGCCGGCCGGCCGCGCGGCAAGTGGCCGGATAACGACGTCATCACGGGCCGGTCCGCCCTTGGGAACAGGGGGCCGACCGGCCCGGCGCAAGGCCTGCGTGAGTGATAGAAAGGTCATCTTCCCCGACCCCTGACTCCGAAGGTACGCGCTGATGACCGAGCCGCCCCAGCCGCCGAACCAGCCGCCTACACCTTCCGGTTACGGCCACCTGCCGGGGCCTCCGCAGTCGGGTTACGGCCAGCCGCCGCAGGGCGCGAACCCGTACGCCCAGCAGCAGCCGCCGACCGTCCCGCAGCAGCCGGCCGCCCCGCAGCAGCCCGCTCCCGGCTACGGCTACCCGCCGCCGCCCCCGGGCGCGCCCGCGATGCCGACGGGTGCTCCCGGTACGCCGCCCCCGGCGAAGAAGAAGGCGGCCGTCCTGATCGCCGCGGCGGTCGCGGGCGTCCTCGTCGTGGGCGCCGGCACCTACTTCGCCTTCTTCCGGGGCGACGGCGGGGACCCGAAGCCGCCCGTCGCCCAGGAGTCCGCCCCGCCCGACGCCAAGCCCTCCGGCTCCCCTTCCGTCGACAAGGGGGACGGCAGCGGCAACGGCGGCTCCGAGGCCGACCTCAACTCCGGCCGCAAGCAGGGCGAGGACAAGGTCCTCTGGCTCAAGACCGCCAAGATCGACGGCCCCGGTGCCGGAGTGAAGACCGACGGCCAGTGGGTGGTGGGCGACACCGTCGTCAAGACCGTGGACAAGGCCGTCACCGCCTACGCCGTCGCCGACGGCAAGGAGAAGTGGAAGCTCACCCTTCCCGCCGGGATCTGCGCCGTCACGCGCCAGACCACCGCCGACAGCAAGACGGTCGTCATGTACCGGGACGGCGACTCGAACAGCGCGAACTGCAACCAGATGCGGCTGATCGACCTCAAGGCGGGCAAGGAGGGCTGGTCGAAGGAGGTGCCCAAGGAGGGCGCTTTCGACCTCTTCGTCGACCCCAGCCTGGCCCTCACCGGAGACACCGTCACCGTCAGCCGGCTCACCCGCGCCACCGCCTTCAAGCTCAGCACCGGCGACAAGCTCTTCGCCAGCCCGTCCGAGGGCTGCATGCCCGGCGCCTACCCCGCGGGCAACGGCAAGATGCTCGGGATCGCCACCTGCCGCGACGCGGACAGCACCGTCGAGGTCCAGGACGCCGACCCGGTCACCGGCAAGAGCACCTGGTCCTACCGGCTCCCCAAGGGCTGGAGGGTCAACCGGGTCTTCTCGCTCGACCCGATCGTCCTCGACCTCGGCAACCGGGACACCAAGGAGCGCTCCATCGTGGTCCTCGGCCCCGACGGCAAGCAGCGCGCCACCGTCACCGGCGAAGGCAACTTCTCCACCGAGTGCGGGATGAACCACGACGACTCCCTGCAGAGCTGCGCCACCTCCGTCGTCGACTCGGGCACCCTCTACATGCCCACGACGACCGACATCGGCACCGCCAACGAGATCGTCGCCTTCGACCTCGGCACGGGCAAGGCCAAGTGGCGCGTCCCCGCCGGGGACAAGCGCGTCATCGTGCCGCTCAAGGCCGAGAACGGCCAGCTGATCGCCTACCGCAAGGCGGAGTTCGGCATGGGCGGCGAGGTCCTCACGATCCCGGCGGGCGGCGGCACGCCCACCGCGGTGCTGCGCCACCCGTCCGGCCCGGCCTCGGAGGTGGAGAGCACCTTCTTCGCCCCGGTGGTCGACTACGCGGACGGGCGGTTCTTCATCTCCACCATCCGTCTGCTCGCCCAGGGCAAGGACGAGAAGCTCCTGATGGTCTTCGGCAAGTGAACGCGTCCACCGAGCCGCCCAGCGAGAGGCAGTAGCAACCCATGAGTACCCCGCCGCCCCCCAGCCAGCCGCCGTCCGGCGGCTTCGGAGCACCGCAGGACCCCCCGCCCATGCAGCCGCCCGTGCCTCCCGCACCGCCGCAGCAGCCGCCGACGCAGCCCGCGTACGGGTACCCGCAGCAGCCCGACCCGGGCTACGGCTACCCGCAGCAGCCCGGCACGCCCCCGCCCTTCGGGCCGCCCACCACGCCCATGTACAGCCCCCAGCCGCCGGCCGGCGCCGCGGGCGGCCGCGGCAACGACGTGCGCACCCAGCTGATGATCGTCGGCGCGGCCCTGCTGGCCATCGTCCTGATCGTCGGCGGCGGCTTCTGGTACGTCGGTGACGGCGGGGGCAAGAACGACACCGCGGACGGCGGCCCCGCCAAGCCGGGCGACGACAAGTCCCAGCCCGGCGCGGGCGGCACCGAGAAGGTGCCCGCCAACCCCAAGTCGAAGGTGCTGCTCAACCAGCCGAGCCCGACGCCGGACGAGATGGTCCAGGTCCCCGGCTCCTGGCTGACCGACACCACCTACGTGAAGTCCGACGTGTACAAGATCGTCGGCTACAACCTCGTCGACGGCGGCAAGAAGTGGGAGGTGCCCCTGCCGGGTGAACTCTGCGGCGCCACCCCGCACGTCACCGACAAGAAGTCGGCCGTGCTCTTCAGGCCCGCGAAGCCCACGCCGGAGGCCAAGTACCCGCCGTGCACCGAGGTCGCCGTCGTCGACCTGGAGGCCGGCAAGCTGGTGTGGACCGGCAACGCCAAGAGCGCCACCAGCGGTGACAAGCCCGTGTCCTACTACGAGATCACCCTCAGCGGGCAGACGGTCGCCGCGGGCGGCGCCTCGGGCGGCGCCGCCTGGAACCTCGCCGACGGCAAGTCGCTGTGGCTGCCCAAGACGGACGGCGAAGGCTGCCGCGACGCCGGCTACGCGGGCGGCGAGGCCCTCGCGGTCATCCGCAAGTGCGGCCAGAGCTCCACCCCGACCCTGTACGCGCAGGTCCTGGACCCGGCGACCGGCGCCCCGCAGTCCTCGTACAAGCTCTCCGCGGGCATCGACTACGCCAGCATCGTCTCCACCAAGCCCCTGATCGTCGCCGCGGACGTCGGCAAGACCGCCAAGAACGCCACCGGCGTCAGCGACCTCTTCGTCGTCGACCCGGCCGGCCAGCTGAAGGCCCGCATCTCGCTGTCCTCCGGCAACTTCGGCGGCGAGTGCAACACCGAGGTCGAGCGGTGCTTCGGCTTCGTCGTCGGCAACGGCAAGCTCTACCTGCCCTCGTACGAGCACCAGGGCCAGGACCCCTACGGCAAGACCAACGAGCTGCTCTCCTTCGACCTGGAGACCGGCAAGCAGACCAACGAGGCCGCCGCCGCGGGCGAGCGGTTCAAGCTGTTCCCGCTGCGCATGGACGGGTCGAACATCATCGCCTACAAGGAGCCCCCGTACGACAAGGGCGGCCAGATCGTCAGCATCGACGGCAAGACGATGAAGGAAACCGTGCTGATGGAGAACCCGTCGGACAAGACGACCCAGCGCATCGAGACGGCCTACTCGCCCGACCACCACGAGTACCGCTACCACAACGGCAAGCTGTTCCTCGCCCGCACGTCGGTGAAGAAGCCCTACTCCTCCACCTCGGACCCGGAGTACATCTTCTCCTCCTTCACCGCGAGCTGACCGGCCCGCACCCGGCTCGCGCCCGGCCCGCACCCGGCAAGCCCCGGCAAGCCCCCGGAAGGTCCGCCTTCCGGGGGCTTCTGCGCGGTTACCGCCGCGCACCGTCGAACAAGCGTGTAGCTTGCCGGGGCAGAAGGGTCGGGGGTGGGTCACGCAATGGGCGTACGGGTCGTGGTGGTCGACGAGCACCGGCTGCTGGCCGAGGCGCTCGCCTCGGCCCTGAAACTGCGCGGTCACCGCGTGCTCGCCGCCGCCGCACCGGCCGCGGGCGCCGCCGAACTGGTCATCAGCCGCGCCCCGGAGGTCTGCCTCCTCGGCACCGCCGTCCCCGCCGAGCCCGGGGTGTTCGAACCCGTCGTCCGGATCAAGCGGGAACGCCCGCAGATCGCCGTGGTCGTGCTCGGGCCGGTGCCCAGCCCGCGCGGGATCGCCGCCGCCTTCGCCGCGGGCGCCTCGGGGTACGTGCGCCACGACGAGCGGATCGAAGGCGTGGAGCGGGCGCTGGCCAAGGCCCGGGCCGGGGAGGTGGCGATCGCCCCGCAGCTGCTGCAGGGCGCGTTCGCGGAGCTGCTCAACCCCGCCGCCCAGCCCGACGACGAGGGCAGCCGGCTGCTGCGGCTGCTCACGCCGCGTGAGGTGGAGGTGCTGGTCCGGGTCGCGGAGGGCGAGGACACCCGGCTGATCGCCGCGGGCATGGCCATCGCGCCGAGCACCGCCCGTACGCATGTCCAGCGGGTGCTGATGAAGCTGGGCGTGGGCTCGCGGCTGGAGGCGGCCGCGCTGGCCGCCCGTACCGGGCTGCTCGACCGGGCGGCGCCGTCGGGGGCCGGCCAGACGGTAGTTTGACGGCACGACCCAGCACGCGCGCGCACCCGCGTGTGCTCCCCCGCGAGAGGCAGTAGGCGAGTGAGCAAGACGGCGATGCACAAATACCTGGTGACCGGCGGCGCCGGATACGTCGGCAGCGTGGTCGCGGCCCATCTGCTGGAGGCGGGCCACGAGGTCACCGTCCTCGACGACCTCAGCACCGGCTTCCGCGAGGGGGTGCCGGCGGGCGCCGCCTTCATCGAGGGCCGGATCCAGGACGCGGCCCGGTACCTCGACTCCTCCTACGACGCGGTGCTGCACTTCGCGGCCTCCTCGCAGGTCGGCGAGTCGGTGGCGAACCCGGGCAAGTACTGGGAGAACAACGTGGGCGGGACCCTCGCCCTGCTGGCCGCGATGCGCGGGGCGGGCGTGGGCAAGCTGGTGTTCTCCTCCACCGCCGCCACCTACGGGGAGCCGGCGCAGGGCCTGCTCACCGAGGCCTCGGTGACCGCGCCCACCAACCCGTACGGGGCTTCCAAGCTGGCCGTGGACCACATGATCGCGGGGGAGTGCGTGGCGCACGGCCTGGCCGCGGTGTCCCTGCGCTACTTCAACGTGGCGGGCGCGTACGGGGAGTTCGGCGAGCGGCACAGCCCCGAGACCCACCTGATCCCGCTGGTCCTCCAAGTGGCGCTCGGCGAACGCGAGTCGATCTCGGTGTTCGGCGAGGACTACCCGACCCCCGACGGCACCTGCGTGCGGGACTACATCCACGTCGCGGACCTGGCGGAGGCCCACCTGGCCGCGCTGGAGGCGGCCGCCGCCGGGGAGCACCTGATCTGCAACCTGGGCAACGGCAGCGGGTTCTCGGTCCGCGAGGTCGTCGAGACGGTCCGCAAGGTGACCGGCCACGAGATCCCCGAAGTCGTCGCCCCGCGCCGGGCCGGCGACCCGGCGGCGCTGGTCGCCTCGGCCAGGACCGCTCACGAGCGGCTGGGTTGGACCCCGAGCCGCTCGGACCTCACGGGCATCATCACGGACGCGTGGAACTTCGCGCGGACGCACACCTCCTGAACCGTGCGCCCCTCCTGAACCTTCCTGCACACGCTCTTCCCGCGCGCCCCCCGCACCGTGCCGGTGCGGGGGGCGCGCGCGCATCCGCGGTGCGCTGTGTGCGGGCGCTGTGCGCGGGCGCCCGGCGTGCACACGCCGGGTGAAATGCACACCGTGCAACTGCCCGTGGCACACGCCGGTCCGGAGGCCGCCATCCGGACCTTCGGCACAGGCGAAATCAAGCCACCACAAAGGCCCTTCGGGACGGCCTCGCCGGAAAATCCCCGGGAAAACTTCTGCTATTCGGCCAACCGCGAGCCGCACCGCGCCCTACGCTGATGCGTGACACCGGTGGGGGCCGGTGTTGATTCAGGGGTCGAGACAAGTCGGGTACGGCGTCCGGTCCGGGGTAGTGCAGAGGTGTCACGGCGGCGGCCGAGGCGCCTGCGGATCACCCGGTCCGGGCGCCGTACCCGCCGTCGTCCGTTCCCCGACCCTTGGGGGTTTTGTGGTCCGTATCCGGGTTCTCGTGGTCGACGATCACCGCATCTTCGCCGAATCGCTCGCCGCCGCGCTCGCGGCCGAGCCGGACGTGGAAGTGTCCGCGGCCGGCAGCGGCCCCGCCGCGCTGCGCTGCCTCGAACGGGCGGTGGCCGAGGGCCGCCGCTTCGACGTCATGCTGGTCGACGCCGACCTCGGCGCCGTCGCCGGGAGCGTGCCCGGCCAGCGGGAGCCGGGCTCCGGGTCCGGTCCGCCACCCGCCTCGGACGGGATCGCGCTGGTCGCGGGCGTGCGGGTGTCCCACCCCGGGGTGCGCTCCGTCGTCCTTGCCGAGCGGGACGACCCCCGGCGGGCGGCCCTCGCCCTGCAGGCGGGGGCGTCCGGATGGGTGGCGAAGGACTGCTCGCTCTCGCGGCTGCTGGCCGTGATCCGGGGGGTCCTGCGGGAGGAGACGCATCTGCCGCCCGCGCTGCTGACCGGAGTGCTCCGAGAGCTGACCGCCGCCCGCAAGCACCGTACGGACAGTGAGCGGCTCGTCGAGTCGCTCACCCCGCGCGAGCACGAGGTGCTGCGCTGCATGGTGGCGGGGCTGGGCCGCAAGGACGTGGCGGCCCGGCTGTTCCTGTCCCCGCACACCGTCCGCACGCACATGCAGAACGTGCTGGGCAAGCTCGGGGTGCACTCCACGCTCGCGGCGGTGGCACTGGCCCGGCGGGCGGGCGTACGGCCCGCGGACCTAGCCGGGGATGTTGTCGAACGGAGCGGTCAACTGGCGTAGCAGCGCGGCGAGATCGCCGCGCTGGCCGCGCGAGAGCTGGGCCAGGATCGCCCGCTCCTGGGCCAGCAGGCCGGCGAGGGCCTGGTCGGCACGGTCACGGCCCTCGGGGGTAAGCCGCACGAGGACCCCCCGGCGGTCGCTGGGGTCGGGCAGCCGCTCGACGAGGCCCTTCTTGGCGAGCCGGTCGATCCGGTTGGTCATGGTCCCGGAGGTGACCAGGGTTTGGGTCAACAGCTGGCCGGGCGAGAGCTGGTAGGGCGCGCCGGCGCGGCGCAGGGAGGTGAGGACGTCGAACTCCCACGGCTCCAGGCCGTGCTCGGAGAAGGCGAGCCGGCGGGCTCGGTCGAGGTGCCGGGCGAGCCTGCTGACGCGGCTGAGCACCTCGAGCGGTTCCACGTCGAGGTCAGGGCGCTCCCGCCGCCATGCCGCTACAAGTCGGTCGACCTCGTCCTCCATGCCGATCAGTGTAAGGGGTCTGTCGATGTGAAGTCTCTTCATGCCATGCATCTTGATATCAAGTATCTTGAGAACGAGATATAAATGCGGCGACCATGGGGCATGGAGGGGGCCGGAACTGATTCCGCTTCCGACCGCCCCGCCAGCAGGGAGGCTCGAACATGTATTCCGATACCGCACAGGCCGGGATCCCCACGGCCACCGCGCCCTCCGCACCCACCTGGGACCCCCAGCAGTACCTCCGGCACGCCGGCCATCGCGCACGCCCCTTCCTTGACATGCTGACCCGCATACCCGAACTCCCCACCCGGCCCGCCCGTATCGCCGACCTCGGCTGCGGCCCCGGCAACGTCACCGCCCTGCTCGCCGGCCGCTGGCCCGAGGCCCGCATCACCGGCTTCGACCTCTCGCCCGAGATGCTCCACCGCGCCACCGAGGAGTACGCCGGCCCCACCGCCGGCGGCGGCAGCCTCGACTTCCGGCACGGGGACCTCGGCACCTGGCTGCCCGACGAGCCCTACGACCTGATCGTCTCGAACGCCGCCCTCCAGTGGGTGCCCAGCCACCCCGGCTCCTTCGCCGCCTGGATCAACGGCCTGCGCCCCGGCGGCACCTTCGCCTTCCAGATCCCCGCCAACTTCACCGCCCCCAGCCACGCGCTGCTCGCCGAACTCTGCGACGCCCCGCGCTGGCGGGCCCGGCTCGCCGGACACGGCGCCCGATACGTCCATTTGCTCGAACCCGCCGAATACCTCGCCCGGTTCACCGAACTCGGCTGCGCCGTGGACGTCTGGGCGACCACCTACCACCAGCTGCTCCACGGGCCCGACCCGGTGCTGGACTGGGTCAAGGGGACCGCCCTGCGACCCGTCCTGACCGCCCTGGGCGACGACCGGGACGCCGTGGACGCCTTCCTCACGGAATACCGCGACCGGCTGCGCGAGGCCTATCCGCCCGGCCCCCGCGGCACCGTCTTCCCCTTCCGCCGGATCTTCGCCGTCGCCCGCAAGGAGGCCTGACGTGCTGACCGCCGTCGACCACGTCCAGCTCGCCGCGCCACCGGATGCGGAGGACCGGCTCCGGGCGTACTACACCGGAGTCCTCGGCATGACAGAGCTCTCCAAACCGCCGGTCCTCGCCGCACGCGGGGGCTGCTGGTTCGCGGCCGGACCGGTACACCTGCACCTGGGCGTGGAAGAGGACTTCAGGCCCGCGCGCAAGGCCCACCCCGGACTGCGGGTGACCGGCATCGAGGCGTACGCGAGACGACTCCAGGAGCGCGGCGCCGAGGTCGTCTGGGACGAGAACCTCCCGGGCCACCGCCGCTTCTACTCCGAGGACCCCGTCGGCAACCGGCTCGAGTTCCTCGAACCGCATCCCGCGGCCTGACGCCGCGGCTTCGGGTACGCCGCACACACGACGGCGCCCCGCCACCGGACTCCTCCGGTGGCGGGGCGCCGTCGTGTGCCCCCGTGCCGCGGCCGCGGCGGCGGGCGCGGGGCTCAGCTCTTGCGGCGGCCCACCAGCTGCGGCTTCGACTCCAGGCCGTCCAGCCCGTGCCAGGCCAGGTTCACCAGGTGCGCGGCGACCTCCGCCTTCTTCGGACGGCGGACGTCCAGCCACCACTGGCCGGTCAGCGCCACCATCCCGACCAGCGCCTGCGCGTACAGCGGGGCAAGCTTCGGGTCGAAGCCCCGCGCCTTGAACTCCAGGCCCAGGATGTCCTCGACCTGTGTGGCGATGTCGCTGATCAGCGAGGCGAAGGTGCCGGTGGACTGGGCGACCGGGGAATCCCGTACGAGGATCCGGAAACCGTCCGTGTACGACTCGATGTAGTCCAGCAGCGCGAACGCCGCCTGCTCCAGCAGCTCCCGCGGGTGCCCGGCCGTCAGCGCGCCCGTCACCCCGTCCAGCAGCTGGCGCATCTCCCGGTCCACGACGACCGCGTACAGGCCCTCCTTGCCGCCGAAGTGCTCGTACACCACCGGCTTGGACACCCCGGCCTTCGCCGCGATCTCCTCCACCGACGTGCCCTCGAAGCCCTTCTCCGCGAACAGGGCCCGGCCGATGTCCAGCAGTTGCTGGCGCCGCTCCGCGCCCGTCATCCGAACCCGGCGGCCACGCCTGGGCTTGTCGCTGCTGGAATTACCGCCGTCGATCGCCACGCCACCCATCATGCCGCGTTCGGCTCGGTTTCCCTGCGCCGGGCTTCGATGCGGTCGGCCGAGGGCCAGCGCACGTCCGTGGCCCAGCCGAGCTGCTCGAACCAGCGGATCAGCCGCGCACTGGAGTCGACCTGGCCGCGCAGCACCCCGTGCCGGGCCGAGGTCGGGTCCGCGTGGTGCAGGTTGTGCCAGGACTCGCCGCAGGACAGCACCGCCAGCCACCAGACGTTGCCCGAGCGGTCGCGCGACTTGAACGGGCGCTTGCCCACCGCGTGGCAGATCGAGTTGATCGACCACGTCACGTGGTGCAGCAGCGCGACGCGCACCAGCGAGCCCCAGAAGAACGCCGTGAACGCGCCCCACCAGGACATCGTGACCAGACCGCCCACCAGCGGCGGGATCGCCAGCGAGAAGATCGTCCAGAAGATGAAGTCGCGGGAGATCCGCCGGATCGCCGGGTCCTTGATCAGGTCGGGGGCGTACTTCTGCTGGTCGGTCTGCTCCTCGTCGAAGAGCCAGCCGATGTGCGCCCACCACAGGCCCTTCATCAGGGCCGGCACCGTCTCGCCGAACCGCCACGGCGAATGCGGGTCGCCCTCGTGGTCGGAGAACTTGTGGTGCTTGCGGTGGTCCGCCACCCAGCGCACCAGCGGGCCCTCCACCGCCATCGAGCCCATCACGGCGAGGGCGATCCGCAGCGGCCGCTTCGCCTTGAAGGAACCGTGCGTGAAGTACCGGTGGAAACCGATGGTGATCCCGTGGCAGGCCAGGAAGTACATGAAGACCATCAGGCCGAGGTCGAGCCAGCTCACCCCCCAGCCCCAGGCCAGCGGCACGGCCGCCAGCAGCGCCAGGAAGGGAACGGTGATGAACAGCAGAAGGGCGATCTGCTCGATGGACCGCTTGTTCTCGCCGCCCAGTGTCGCGGACGGCGCAGAGGTGTCGGAGGACGCGGAGGCGTCCTCGATCAGATCGGGACTGGTGGTCATGGGGGTCCCCTGGGGGGTGAGAGATGTCGGCAGGCTCCCTGGCTACGGACCTACGGACCCGTAACCTACGGCATCGTAAGTATGGCAAAGGCGGGTCCCGCGGCAACAGGAGCGCGGCCGCGGGCGGTGACGCGGGCGCCCAAGCGGTTCACGAGCCGCCTGATGAGACATTTGCCCAGGCACGCGCATCGGACACCTATCCTGTTGTCGTCGGACAGCGCGGTCCGCACGGGCAGCCCGAGCTGCGCATCAGGATCGGCATCGCCGTGCGCGGTCGGGAGCCCACCGCCCAGTAGCGCTCGAACACTGCAAGGAGCCGCACCTGTGAGCAGTGCTGACCAGGCCCCCCTGGCCACCCAGCCGGCCGCCCCCGTCACCCCGGCCGCCACCGCCAACGCAGAGTTGCGCGCGGACATCCGCCGGCTCGGTGACCTCCTCGGCGAGACCCTCGTACGCCAGGAAGGCCAGGACCTCCTCGACCTCGTCGAACAGGTGCGCGCACTGACGCGCACCGACGGCGAAGCCGCCGCCGCCCTGCTCGGCGACACCGACCTGGAGACCGCCGCCAAGCTGGTGCGCGCCTTCTCCACCTACTTCCACCTCGCCAACGTCACCGAGCAGGTGCACCGCGGCAAGGAGCTGCGCGCCCACCGCGCGGCCGAGGGCGGGCTCCTCGCCCGCACCGCGGACATGCTCAAGGACGCCGACCCCGAGCACCTGCGCGAGACGGTCAAGAACCTCAACGTCCGCCCCGTCTTCACCGCGCACCCCACCGAGGCGGCCCGCCGCAGCGTGCTCAACAAGCTGCGCCGCATCGCCGCCCTGCTGGAGGAGCCCGTCACGGGCGCCGGCGACCGCCGCCGCCACGACCTGCGGCTCGCCGAGAACATCGACCTCGTCTGGCAGACCGACGAGCTGCGCGTGGTCCGGCCCGAGCCCGCCGACGAGGCCCGCAACGCCATCTACTACCTCGACGAGCTGCACGCCGGCGCGGTGGGCGACGTCCTCGAGGACCTGGCCGCCGAGCTCCAGCGCGTCGGCGTCGAGATCCCCGCCGGGACCCGCCCGCTCACCTTCGGCACCTGGATCGGCGGCGACCGCGACGGCAATCCCAACGTCACCCCCGACGTCACCCGGGACGTGCTGATCCTCCAGCACGAGCACGGCATCACCGACGCCCTCGAGCTCATCGACTTCCTGCGCGGGCTGCTGTCGAACTCCATCCGCTACACCGGCGCCACCGAGGAGCTCCTCTCCTCCCTCCAGGCCGACCTGGAACGCCTCCCCGAGATCAGCCCGCGCTACAAGCGGCTGAACGCCGAGGAGCCCTACCGCCTCAAGGCCACCTGCATCCGGCAGAAGCTCGTCAACACCCGCGCGCGCCTGGCCAAGGGCACTCCCCACGAGGAGGGCCGCGACTACCTCGGCACCGCCGAGCTGCTCACCGACCTCACCCTCATCCAGACCTCCCTGCGCGAACACCGCGGCGCCCTCTTCGCGGACGGCCGCATGGACCGCACCATCCGCACCCTGGCCGCCTTCGGCCTCCAGCTCGCCACCATGGACGTACGCGAGCACGCGGACGCCCACCACCACGCGCTGGGCCAGCTCTTCGACCGGCTCGGCGAGGAGTCCTGGCGCTACGCCGACATGCCCCGCGACTACCGCGGCAAGCTGCTCGCCAAGGAACTGCGCTCGCGCCGTCCGCTGGCGCCCACCCCGGCCCCGCTCGACGCCGCCGGCCACAAGACCCTCGGCGTGTTCCTCGCCATCAAGGACGCCTTCGAGAAGTTCGGCCCCGAGGTCATCGAGTCCTACATCATCTCGATGTGCCAGGGCGCCGACGACGTGTTCGCCGCGGCCGTCCTGGCCCGCGAGGCAGGCCTCGTCGACCTGCACAGCGGCTGGGCCAAGATCGGCATCGTCCCGCTGCTGGAGACCACCGACGAGCTGCGCGCCGCCGACGTCATCCTCGACGAGATGCTCGCCGACCCGTCCTACCGGCGCCTGGTCTCGCTGCGCGGCGACGTGCAGGAGGTCATGCTCGGCTACTCCGACTCCTCCAAGTTCGGCGGCATCACCACCTCCCAGTGGGAGATCCACCGCGCTCAGCGCCGGCTGCGCGACGTGGCCCACCGCTACGGCGTCCGGCTGCGGCTCTTCCACGGCCGCGGCGGCACCGTCGGCCGCGGCGGCGGCCCCTCGCACGACGCGATCCTCGCCCAGCCCTGGGGCACCCTGGAGGGCGAGATCAAGGTCACCGAGCAGGGCGAGGTCATCTCCGACAAGTACCTCGTGCCGTCGCTGGCCCGGGAGAACCTCGAACTGACCGTCGCGGCCACCCTGCAGGCCTCCGCCCTGCACACCGCGCCCCGCCAGTCCGACGAGGCCCTCGCCCGCTGGGACGCGGCCATGGACACCGTCTCGGACGCCGCCCACGGCGCGTACCGGGCGCTCGTCGAGGACCCGGACCTGCCGGCGTACTTCTTCGCCGCCACCCCGGTCGACCAGCTCGCCGACCTGCACCTGGGCTCCCGCCCCTCGCGCCGCCCCGACTCCGGCGCCGGCCTCGACGGCCTGCGCGCCATCCCGTGGGTCTTCGGCTGGACCCAGTCCCGCCAGATCGTCCCCGGCTGGTACGGGGTCGGCTCCGGCCTCAAGGCCCTGCGCGAGGCCGGCCAGGAGGACGTGCTCGCCGAGATGGGCAAGCGCTGGCACTTCTTCCGCAACTTCCTGTCCAACGTCGAGATGACGCTGGCCAAGACGGACCTGCGGATCGCCCGCCACTACGTCGACACCCTCGTGCCCGACCACCTCAAGCACGTCTTCGCCCGCATCGAGGCCGAGCACGAGCTGACGGTCCGCGAGGTCCTGCGCATCACCGGAGGCGAGCAGCTCCTGGACTCCCACCCGGTGCTCCAGCAGACCTTCGCCGTCCGCGACGCCTACCTGGACCCGATCTCCTACCTCCAGGTCTCCCTGCTGGCCCGCCAGCGCGCCGCGGCCGCCCGCGGCGAGGAGGCGGACCCGCTGCTCGCCCGCGCCCTGCTGCTCACCGTCAACGGTGTGGCCGCGGGTCTGCGCAACACCGGCTGACCGGCTCCGTACACCGAGACGCAGGAAGCCCCCGCACCGGCCCGGTGCGGGGGCTTTCCGCGCTCCGCGGCCCTCAGGAGTTGTACGCCGACTGGGCGCGCTCCAGGCCCTCCTGGATCAGGCACTCCACCGCGTCGGCGGCCCGGTCCACGAACCAGTCCAGCTCCTTGCGTTCGGTGGAGGAGAAGTCCTTCAGCACGAAGTCCGCGACCTGCATCCGCCCCGGCGGCCGGCCGATGCCGCAGCGCACCCGGTGGTAGTCCGGGCCCATCGACTTCGTCATCGACTTCAGCCCGTTGTGGCCGTTGTCCCCGCCGCCCAGCTTGAGCCGCAGCGTCGGGTAGTCGATGTCCAGCTCGTCGTGGACCGCCACGATCCGCTCCAGCGGAACCTTGTAGAAGTCGCGCAGCGCCGTCACCGGGCCGCCGGACAGGTTCATGTACGTCATCGGCTTGGCCAGCACCACCCGGCGGTTGGCCGGCCCGGGCGCCCCGATGCGGCCCTCGACCACCTGCGCCCGGGCCTTGTGCGCCTTGAACTTCCCCCGGATCCGGTCCGCCAGCAGGTCGGCCACCATGAACCCGATGTTGTGGCGGTTGCCGGCGTACTCCGGTCCCGGGTTGCCGAGACCGACGATCAGCCAGGGCGCCGCATCGTCCGACATCAAAAGCTCCTTAAACGAGACGACCGCCGTCCCGCTCCAGTGGAGCCGGACGGCGGTCGGTCAGCAACTGCTGAGGGGTGGGGGCGAGGCTCAGGCCTCGGTGCCCTCGGCCTCGGCGTCGGCGGACGGCTCCTCGGCCTGCGGGGCGACGACCTGGAGGACGGCGATGTCGCCGTCGACGGCCAGGGTGGTGCCCTTCGGGAGGACCAGGTCCTTGGCGTGGATGGTCGCGCCGGCCTCGAGGCCCGCGATGGAGACGGTGACCTCGGTCGGGATGTGGGTGGCCTCGGCCTCGACGGAGACGGTGTTCTGCAGGGTCTCCAGCATGTTGCCGCCGGCGGCCAGCTCGCCCTCGGTGACGATCGCGACGTCGACGGTGACCTTCTCGCCCTTCTTGACGATCAGGAAGTCGACGTGCGAGATCGAGCGCTTCAGCGGGTGCTTCTGCACGGCCTTCGGGATGACCAGCTCGGTGCCGGCGTCGCCGAGGTCCAGGGAGATCAGGACGTTCGGGGTGCGCAGCGCCAGCTGGAGGGCGTGGGCGTCGACGTTGACGTGCTTCGGGTCGGTGCCGTGGCCGTAGATGACGGCGGGGGTCAGGGCGTCGCGACGGGCCTGGCGGGCAGAGCCCTTGCCGAAGGTGTCACGGATCTTGGCGGAAAGCTTGACCTCGGACATGCTCACTCCTCGTGGGGTGACGGAAATGGACGACAGTCACCCGGCCGGAACGGCCTGCTACGAAGAGCGCGTCGATAACGGAGCGTCCGTACCGCGAAAACGGGTACGGCCTCCCTCGCCGAGCAACTCATGGAGTGTACCCGGCGGGGGAGGCCGCACCAAAAGGATCTACCGCGGAGCGGTTACTGCTGCTCTTCGAACAGGCTGGTGACCGAGCCGTCCTCGAAGACCTCGCGCACGGCGCGCGCGATCATCGGGGCGATCGACAGCACCGTGATCTTGTCGAGCTCCAGGTCGGACGGGTCCGGCAGGGTGTTCGTGAACACGAACTCGCTGACCTTGGAGTTCTTCAGGCGGTCGGCGGCCGGGCCCGACAGGATGCCGTGCGTGGCCGTCACGATGACGTCCTCGGCGCCGTGCGCGAACAGCGCGTCGGCCGCGGCGCAGATGGTGCCGCCCGTGTCGATCATGTCGTCGACCAGGACGCAGACGCGGCCCTTGACCTCGCCGACGACCTCGTGGACGGTCACCTGGTTGGCGACGTCCTTGTCGCGGCGCTTGTGCACGATGGCCAGCGGCGCGTCCAGGCGGTCGCACCAGCGGTCGGCGACGCGCACACGGCCGGCGTCCGGGGAGACGATCGTCAGCTTGGTGCGGTCCACCTTGGCGCCCACGTAGTCCGCGAGGACGTTCAGGGCCGACAGGTGGTCCACCGGGCCGTCGAAGAAGCCCTGGATCTGGTCGGTGTGCAGGTCCACCGTGAGGATGCGGTCGGCACCCGCGGTCTTCAGCAGGTCGGCGACCAGACGGGCCGAGATCGGCTCGCGGCCCTTGTGCTTCTTGTCCTGGCGGGCGTACCCGTAGGACGGGACGATCACGGTGATGGAGCGTGCCGACGCGCGCTTGAGCGCGTCGATCATGATCAGCTGCTCCATGATCCACTTGTTGATCGGAGCCGTGTGGCTCTGGATCAGGAAGCAGTCCGCGCCACGAGCCGACTCCTGGAAGCGGACGTAGATCTCACCGTTCGCGAAGTCGAAAGCCTTGGTCGGCACGAGGCCGACTCCCAGCTGGTGTGCGACCTCCTCGGCCAGCTCGGGGTGGGCGCGGCCGGAGAAGAGCATCAGCTTCTTCTCGCCGGTCGTCTTGATCCCGGTCACAGCACTGTCTCCTCAGACGTGTTGAAAGCTGCTCGCCCCCGTGTGCGTCCGTCCCGCACACGGTGAGCCAGCCGAATTGCGTGCACCTATCACGGTACGCCGTCGCCGACGCACTCGTTTCCGGTCAGTTCACCTCAACGGCCGTCGGAGTCCACCTGGACCGCCGACTGAGCCGCCGTCGCGGCAGCGCTTCCCGGACGCTTGCGGGCCACCCAGCCCTCGATATTCCGCTGCTGGCCGCGGGCCACGGCCAGCGCGCCGGGCGGCACGTCCTTCGTGATCACGGATCCGGCGGCCGTGTAGGCACCGTCCCCGATGGTGACGGGCGCCACAAACATGTTGTCCGAGCCCGTCTTGCAATGCGAGCCGACGGTGGTGTGGTGCTTGTGCTCACCGTCGTAGTTCACGAAGACGCTCGCAGCGCCGATGTTGGTGTACTCGCCGATCGTCGCGTCGCCCACGTACGACAGGTGCGGCACCTTGGTGCCCTCGCCGATCGTCGCGTTCTTCATCTCGACGTACGTGCCGGCCTTGGCCTTCGCGCCGAGGACCGTGCCGGGGCGCAGGTAGGCGAAGGGGCCCACGGAGGCCGCGTCGCCGATCACCGCGCTGTCGGCCACCGTGTTGTCCACCCGGGCCCCTTGGCCCACCCGGGTGTCCGTGAGTCGGGTGTTCGGGCCGACCTCCGCCCCCTCGGCGATGTGCGTGGCGCCCAGGAGCTGCGTCCCGGGGTGGATGAGGGCGTCCTGCCCGAAGGTGACGGTGACGTCCACGAAGGTGCCGGCGGGGTCGACGACCGTGACGCCCGCGAGCATGGCCTGCTCCAGCAGCCGTGCGTTCAGCAGGGCGCGGGCCTCGGCGAGCTGCACGCGGTTGTTGATGCCGAGGATCTGGCGGTGGTCGGCACCGACGGCCGCGCCGACCCGGTGGCCCCCTTCGCGGAGGATCCCCAGCACGTCGGTGAGGTACTCCTCGCCCTGGCTGTTGTCGGTGCGCACCTTGCCGAGGGCGTCGGCGAGCAGGGCGCCGTCGAACGCGAAGACGCCGGAGTTGATCTCGCGGATGGCGCGCTGGGAGTCGGTGGCGTCCTTGTGCTCGACGATGGCCGTGACGGCGCCGCCGGCGTCGCGCACGATGCG
This sequence comes from Streptomyces sp. NPDC048270, assembly GCF_040652335.1. Taxonomy (NCBI): domain Bacteria; kingdom Bacillati; phylum Actinomycetota; class Actinomycetes; order Kitasatosporales; family Streptomycetaceae; genus Streptomyces; species Streptomyces sp. NPDC048270. The sequence continues at coordinate 101,181 of NZ_JBEZLV010000010.1, read as the reverse complement.
CCCGTAGCCGGTGGAGTCCGGCACCTCGGCGGTGAGCACGGTGACGGCGTTGCCGTCGGCCTCGTGGGTGGCCGCGAGCTGGCGGAGGGTCTCGCCGGTCAGCAGGGGGGTGTCGCCGCAGACGACGATCACGGTGCCGCCGACCACCCCGCCGAGCTCTTCGAGGGCCATCCGGACGGCGTGCCCGGTGCCGTTCTGCTCGTACTGGACGGCCGTGCGCACACCGGCGTCGATCCCGGCCAGGTGGGCGGTGACCTGCTCGCGGGCGTGTCCGACGACCACGACGAGGTGGGCGGGGTCCAGCTCGCGGGAGGCGGCGACGACGTGACCGACGAGCGAGCGCCCGCAGATCTCGTGCAGGACCTTGGGAGTGGCCGACTTCATGCGGGTGCCTTCACCCGCTGCGAGTACGACGACGGCTGCCGGGCGGTTGGCGCTCACGGGGATGCCCTTCGGCTTCGGGGGTGGACCCGTGAAGGATACCGGGGCGCCAAGGAGCCGAAACGAGGCCGGGTCCCGACCCGACGGCCAGGACCCGAACGTGCGAGAAGCTCCCCCGCCAGGACTCGAACCCGGACATAAGGCACCAAAAGCCTCAGTGCTGCCAATTACACCACAGGGGATAGCAGGCGTTGCCTAATCGGACATTTCATGGTGCCGATCAAGGTGGCCGTCCCTACTATGCCGTACCACCTGCCCTCACCGCGACGGTACTCGTCCCCCCGCCGCCGCGGCGCCGGGTAATTCCCCGGGGGCGCCGCGGGGCCCCTGCGTACGCTGGACGGCATGACCAGTACGGGGGATGTGGAAGGCCGCGCTGGGCCGCCGTTGTGGTGGGCGCGGCGGCGGGATGCCGTGGTGGACGTGGGGCTCGGGGCGGTGTCCGCCGTCGAGTGCGCGTGGGAGGGCGTGGCCTTCGCCGGGGAGGCGGGGGTGCCGACCGCGGTCGGCGTGCTGTTCGGGCTGCTGGTGGGGGCCACGCTGGTGCTGCGCCGCCGGTGGCCGGTCGCCGTGGTGCTGGTGGGGATCGCCGTGGCGCCCGCCGCGATGGGGTTCCTGCTCGGGGTGGTGGGCCTGTACACGCTGGCCTCCTCCGAGGTGCCCCGGCGGATCACCGCCACGCTGGCCTCGATGACGCTGGCCGCGACCTTCGTGGTGATGTACCTGCGGACCAGGAGCGACGTCGAGGCCGACCACCTGCTCGTGGTCGCGCTGTCCGGGTTCGTGGCGGTGGCGCTGACCGTGCCGCCGGTGCTCTTCGGGCTGTACATCGGGGCGCGGCGGCGGCTGATGGAGAGCCTGCAGGAGCGGGCCGACTCGCTGGAGCGGGAGCTGTCGCTGCTCGCGGACCGGGCGGAGGAGCGGGCCGAGTGGGCCCGTAAGGAGGAGCGCACCCGGATCGCGCGGGAGATGCACGACGTCGTGGCGCACCGGGTGTCGCTGATGGTGGTGCACGCGGCCGCGCTGGAGGCGATCGCGGCCAAGGACCCGGCCCGGGCCGCGAAGAACGCGGCGCTGGTGGGGGACATGGGCCGGCAGGCGCTGACCGAGCTGCGGGAGATGCTCGGGGTGCTGCGGGCCGCCGAGCAGCCGGTGCGGCCGCCGCTGCGGCCGGCGGCGCAGGCGCGGCCGGTGTCCGTGGCGCTGGCGGGCAGCTTCGACGACGGGCCCTCGCTCGACGAGCTGGAGGTGCTGGTCGGGCAGTCCCGGGCGGCCGGGATGGCCGTGGAGATGGTGGTGCACGGCGAGGGGGCGGCGTACGCGGCGGAGGTGGAGCAGACGGCGTACCGGGTGGTGCAGGAGGCGCTCACCAACTGCCACAAGCACGCCCCCGGCGCACGCGTGACCGTACGCCTCGCGCACCGGGACCGGGAGGTGGCCATGCAGGTGGTCAACGGCCCCTGCGACGGGAAGGCCGCCGAGCCCGGCCTGCCGAGCGGGGGCAACGGGCTGGTCGGGATGCGGGAGCGGGTGCTCGGGCTGGGCGGGGTGTTCGTGTCCGGGCCGACCGACGAGGGCGGCTTCAAGGTGTCGGCGGTGCTGCCCGCCGGCTAGGGGTGCGGCGGCTGGCGGCCGGCGGCCGGCGGCCGGGTCGGCCGCCCGGCCGTCGCGTGCCCGGCCGGTCGCCGGTCGGCGGGTCGCCCGCGTGGCCCGCCGTCCTGTCAGCCGGTGGTCAGGCGGGTCGGCTGGAGGCCGGTGAGGAGCAGGGTCAGGGCCTCGTCGATGCCCGCGCCGAGGTACCAGTCGCCGGTGTGGTCGATGCCGAAGACCCGGCCTTCGCGGTCGAGGGCGAGGTGGGAGCTCCCGTCGGCCTCGACCCCGAGCGGGCAGAGCTGCGTCGACAGCGCACGGCCCAGGTCGGCGAAGGTGCGGGCCAGGTGCAGGCCGGTCAGCGGGTCGAGGCGGACCGTCACGGGCGCTATCTGCCGGCCCGGTCCGGGGGCGCCGACCGTGAGCCCGCCGAACTCGGCCCAGGCCTCGACGGCCGCGGGGAAGACGGTGTGCTGGTGCCCCGCGGGGGTGGTGTGGTCGCGGAGCGCGTCGGCCCAGTACTCGGCCTGCTTGATGTCCCAGCGGCCCGGTTCCCAGCCGGCGGTGCGCAGGGCGGAGTCCACGGCGGCGGGGAAGCGCGTGGCCGAGGAGCGGTCGTAGGAGGCTGAGGCGGTGGTCATGGCTACTCGGAGGGGGTGAGGTCGACGGGGCGTACGCCGAAGTGGGCGAGGAGTGCGTCGCAGGAGCGGCACGGGGGCGCGTAGCTGCCGTGCAGGGGGTCGCCGTCCTCGCGGATGCGGCGCGCGGTGATCTTCGCGTGCTTGAGGGAGCGGCGGGCCTCGCTCGCGGAGAGGGGTTTGCGGGAGGCGCGCCGGGAGCGGGCGCCCTCGACGGCGGCCAGGTGGCGGGAGAGCAGGATCGCCTCCGGACATCGGCCGGTGAAACGTTCGCGCTGGCCGCTCGTGAGGGTGTCGAGGAAATCCTGCACGAGGGGGTGGAGCACGGGCGGCTGGTCGGCCTTGCCCGCGGTGCCGGTGAGGGTCTCGCCGCGTACCGAGAGGGCGGCGGCGACGGTGGGCAGGATGCCGTCGCGGCGGAACCGCAGGACGGGCACGGCGGGGCGGCCGTCGGCGCTGCTCCAGCGCAGGCGGGGGTCGCCTCCGGGGCCGCCCGCTTCGGCAGCGGTTCCTGACGGACCGGAGGCTTCCGGGCCGCCCGGAGGGCCCGGGGTGCCTGAGGCTTCCGGGGTGGAGTCGCCCGGATTCGTGCGTGTTGCCGTGTTGTGCATGGTCGTGCTTTCCCTCCCGTGGCGGCGGTGGTGGCCGCTGTCGCGCACGCCCCCGTGCTGCGGGGACAGCCTGCCAAATGTCACCTGTCATGCGGAAGCGGGGTCGAATATTCGTATCAATTCGGATGTTCCCGGCCGCGTGCCGGGCGTGCCGGTCGCGCGCGGGTGAGCCCCTTGCCCCAGCGCATAGGCTGTGGTGAACCAGCCAGATCCAGCAGGGGGCTACCGCCATGACGACAGGTCGGCTCGGGCAGCAGGCCGCGCCACCCAACGCCGCTTACTCGGGGCAGGTCGTGCATTTCCCGGACCCGGTCCGGGCCGCTCGGCATCCCCACGGAGTGCGGATGGACGGCAACGGGCATCCGGACTTCTCCGCGTACGCGCGCGCGGCGGTGGAGATCGCGGAGCCGCCGGAGGGCTTCGGCGTGGACGAGCTGCGGCTGACGGACTACGTCTCCGCGAACGCGGCGATGCGCGCCTCCGGACACGAGCTGTGGGACACGGTCGGCCCCGTGGCGACCCCGCACGGCTGGACCTGGCACCACGTCGCGGGTACGCGCCGCATGGAGCTGGTGCCCGTCGAGGTGAAGGCGCTGCTGCGGCACCACGCGGGGCTGGTGACGGCGCCGGTGGACCACGCGAAGCGCGGGACGCGGCCGTTGCAGGAGGTGCGCCCGGCGCACATGGGCCTGCCGAAGTCCGTGGTGTCGGTCTCCGAGGAACAGGTGCAGGGGGTCGAGGAGGACCTCGGCTACCGGCTGCCGGAGGCGTACCGCTCGTTCCTCAAGGCCGCGGGCGGCTGCGCGCCGGTCGGCGCGGGGCTGGACGTGGACCTCGGCCTGCTGGTGGACCAGCCGTTCTTCACGGTCCGCGAGGAGGCGGCGGTCAACGACCTCGTCTACGTCAACAAGTGCCTGCGGGACCACCTGACGAAGGACTACCTGTGCGTGGGCTTCGTGCAGGGCGGACTGCTCGCCCTGAAGGTGAAGGGCGAGGGCATCGGTTCGGTGTGGTTCTCCCCGTACGACGATGCCCGCGACCAGGACGGCTGGTCCGTGCAGGAGCGCGTGGAGCGGCTGTTGCTGCCGTGCGGCGGTGATTTCGACGCCTTTCTGGAGCGGTTGGCGGGTAACCCGCCGGAACTGGAGACGGTGGCCGGTCTGATGGTGGACGGCGGATTCGCACGCTCGGTTCCCGTGGCGGGGCCCGGCCCCCGTGCCGGTTCGGATGAGGGGTGATGGCGCGGTGGTGACCTTCGCGCAGGCGCAGGAGCGCGCCGAGGAATGGATCAACGGCGACGTGCCCGCGTACCAGCACCGCGAGGTGCGGGTACGGGAGTTCGGACTCGGGTTCGTGGTGTGGGCCGAGGACCGCGCGGCCGGCCCCGTCTCCGGTGGCGGCCGGCAGCGGCTGGTCATCGCGCGGGACAGCGGGGAGGTGACGCTGTGGCCCGGGCTGCCGGTGGGCGAGGTGATCCGCCGGTACGAGGAGGAGTACGGGGCCGCGGCTGCCGCGACGGCTTCGGAGGCTTCGGTTCCGCCGCCGCGGATCGACTCCGAGCAGACGTCGTTCATGCTGAGCCCGCCGGAGTGGCTGCAGGAGGCGGCGGACCGGGCGGGGATCCCCCCGGCCGTGACCCCGGCCGCCCCGGCGACCCCGGCCGCCCCGGCGACCCCGGCCGCCCCGGCGCCGGATGCGGCGCCCGCCCCGGCCGTCCCGGACCCGGTGGACGTCTCCGCTTCCGCGGAGCCGGCCGCCGCCGCGTCCGATCCCGATCCGGCGCCCGCCGCCGCTTCTTCGTCCGCCGCCCCTTCGCATCCTGTGGACGCGGTGCCGCTGCGCCGCGGCGGCGAGATCCCCTACGAGCCGACCGCCAACGACGGGGTGCCGGCCGGGTCCACGCCGTGGGCCGGGACGGATGTGAACTCCGGTGCGGACGACGCGTCCGTGCCGCTGCCCGCGACCGTGTTCGCGCCGCCGCTGTCCGGGTCGGACCTGGAGGAGGCGCCGCCGTCCGCGGTGGCTCCGGAGGCGCAGACCACCCTGATGCCGGGCGGCAGCCGGCTGCCGAGGACGGCGGTCGTCCCGGCGCTGGCGCCGGACGCGGGCTCCATCGCCGACGCGCCGACCAGCAAGGCCCGGGTCTCCCGGCCGGCCGAGCCCGCGCCGGGCGCGAGCCGGCCGTCCACCCCGCAGGGCCCGCCCACGCCCCCCGGTCCGCCCGGTGCTCCGGGTTCGCTGGGCGGTGGGCTGGACCATGCCGCGACGATGCTGGCGGGTCCGGCGGTGACGGGTCAGCCGCCGGCGCCTCCCGGTCCGCCGGGGGCTCCGGGCGCCGGCGCGCCGCAGCCGCCGGGTCCGCCGGGTCCGCCCGGGGCTCCGGGTTCGCTGGGTCGTGGGCTGGATCATGCCGCGACGATGTTGGCGGGTCCGGCGGTGACGGGTCAGCCGCCGGCGCCTCCCGGTCCGCCCGGTGCTCCGGGTGCCGGTGCGCCGCAGCCGCCCGGTCCGCCGGGCGCGCCCGGTGGCGGGCTCGACCATGCCGCGACGATGCTGGCCGGTCCGGCCGTGACGGGCCGGCCCCCGGCGCCCCCCGGCCCGCCGCCGGGCGCGCCGGCCGCGCCCGCGCCGCAGCCTCCGGCGCCCACCGGCGTGCCCACGGTCGGCCCCGGCTACCAGGCCGTGCTCCGCTACCGGGCCCCCGACGGCTCCGAGCAGCAGCTCATCCGCCGTTCCGCGCCCGGCACCCCGCACCCCGAGTGGCAGATCCTGTACGAGCTGCGCGCCATGAACGTGCCGCCGCAGCAGGTGCTGGAGCTGCACACCGAGCTGGAGTCCTGCGAGCTGCCCGGCGGCTACTGCGCCCGGATGATCCGGGAGACGTGGCCGCAGGTGCGGATCACCAGCGTGGCCCCGTACGGCAAGGACCACGCGGGCCGTCAGCAGGGCATGCGCCACCTGCTCACCCACCAGGGAGAGCTGCACCAGGTGGCGGACGGCCCGGCGCGCCCCGCGCCGGTACGGGCGCCCCTGCCGCAGGTCCCGCTCCAGCAGGCGATCCCGCTGGACGCGATCGGGCAGGAACTGGCCGGCGCGTTCGGCCCGCAGGGCGTGTTCCGCTTCGACCAGCGGGCCGTGTCCCGGCAGGGCGTGCCGGAGATCGTGGCGCAGACGCTGATGTGGTCGGGCCTGCCCGTCGACTTCGGGCCGTTCTTCTGGGCGCAGGCGGTACCGGGCCAGCCGGTGCCGACGCTGGCCGAGCTGGCGGCGCAGCGGCAGGTGCAGCCGGCCTCGGACGCGGGTTCGTACCTCGTCATCGGCAGCGACTTCGGCAAGGCGCTGTGCGTCCAGTACGGCACGGCGAACATCGTGGCGGTGCCGGTGGAGGGCGGTCCGGGCGGTGCTCCGGTGGCCCCGCAGTTCGTGAACTCGAGCCTGCCGCAGTTCGCCCGGTCGCTGGCGATGCTCGGTCACATGTGGCGGCTGAGGCAGCACCTGACGCCGGAGCAGGCCGGCCGCTGGACCGTCGATTTCCAGGCGAATCTGGCCGGGCTCGACAGCGCGGCGCTGGCCTCGCCGGAGAGCTGGTGGTCGGTGCTGGTGGAGCAGATGTGGGACGGACTGCTCTGATCGGATGATCAGTTGAATGGCCGGGCCGAGACCCTCGAACGGGGTCTCGGCCCGGCCATTCCGGCTTCTGGGAGCAAATGACGCATCCTTGACAGGTATCCCCGCGAGAGAGGCGCTTCCCGGATGAGTGCACCCATTGCGACTGCGCGCGGCCGTGGTTACCGGCCGGATCAGGTCGACCGGTATCTCGCCCGGCTGTCCGGCAGCCGTGACGAGGCCTGGGAGCGGGTGGCACGGCTGACCGTCCTGGCGAAGCGGATGGAGGGCGAGGCGGCACGGCTGCGCGAGACCGTGTCCGCGCTGGCTCCGCAGACCTACGAGGACCTGAGCGAGCGCGCCCGCCGGATCCTGCTGCTGGCGCAGGAGGAGGCCCAGACCCTGCGGGGCGACGCCCGGGTGGACGCGGCCGAGGCGATGGGCGCGGCGGAGGCGCACGCGGAGCGGGTGGCCGAGCTGGCGCGCCAGGACGCGGCGGCGGTGCGCGAGCAGACCGAGGTCCGGGCCCGGCAGGGGCTGTTGCGGGCGCAGCGGGAGGCGGACGACGCGCGAGCGGAGGCGCGGGACGACGCGCAGGCCTGGCGGGCGGAGGCGCAGGACGGACTGGCGGAGACGCGCCGGCGGGCGGAGGCTCAGCAGGCGGAGCGCGAGCAGGAGCAGCGGGAGCGGTGGGAGGCGGCCGAGCGGGAGCTGACGGCCCGGGAGGCGGAGCTGGAGGCGCGCCACGCCGAGCTGGAACGCTACGCCGAGTCCCGCCTGGCGGAGGCCCGACGGGGCTTCGCGGAGACGGAGGAGGCGGCGCGGCACGGCCAGGAGGACGCGGAGGCGCTGGCCGCGGAGCTGCTCGCGGAGGCGCGGGTGGCGGAGGAGCGGGTGGGGCGGGAGACGGAGCGGGTCCTGCGGGAGCACGCGGAGGCGGAGGAGGAGATGCGGGCGCACATGAACCATGTCCGCTCGAGCCTGGCCGCGTTGACGGGGCGTGCCCCGGCCGAGGGCTGATGCGGCCGCGCCGGCCCGGGGCTCCCCGCCTCGATCGCCGGCGCGGCTGAAGGATCGGGGCTCCGCCCCGGGCCCCGCGCCTCAAACGCCGGCGGGGCTGAGGGCCCCGGCGGGGCTGAGGGGACCCCCCGGCGGGCTGAGCTGGTTCCCGGGTGGGGCTGGGGCGGGCGCCGCGCTTCGGTGTGGGCGTGGTCGGGTGTGGAGGTCAGCCCTCGTAGCAGTACGGGTCGCTGCGGAGGCCCCGGATGGTGACGACCACCGTGAACGGGGGCGTGGCCGTGGCCGGGAGCGGGGCGGTCAGGGCGCCGGTCAGCGGGTCGCGTTCGGCGGGGACGGCGGAGCCGTTCACGGTCAGGCCGGGCGCGGCGAACCCCGGCGCCACGGTGCCGACTGCGGGGGAGCCGGGCGGCGTGGGGCCGGGCGCCGAGGAGCCGGGCGCCGCGGAGCCGGGCATGGGCGAGCCGGGCGGGGTGGCGCCGGGCATGGGCGAGCCGGGCGGGGTGGCGCCGGGCATCGGCCAGCCGGGCGGGGTGGCGCCGGGCCTCGTGAAGCCGCCGCCCTCGACCGTGAGGCGCCCCTCGGCGACCTTGACGTCGGTGATCACCGGGGTCGGGCGGACGGCCATCTTGTTGACCAGGTACGCCCCGGCCGGGGCGCCCGTCAGCGCCCAGATCTCGGAGGGCAGCCGGGGGAGCCCGGCGCCGACGTCCGAGAGGAAGAACAGGACGACGTAGAGCATGGTGACCGCGCTGAGGCCGACGTACTGCAGGTCGACCAGGTCCGTGCGCCCGCTGTCGTTCGCGATGAGCTCCCGCAGCGGCCGCCGCCCCGACGCCGTGGACTTCGCGGCCGGTTTGGCCATGGTGCCGTTCTCGACGCGCATGCCGACCACCGCCTTCGCCGCGATCAGGGCCACGTACGGGCCGCCGAGCAGCGGCAGGTAGACGGTCGTCAGCGGGGACAGCGGGCCCGGCTCGCCCTGGAACCAGCCGGCGCCCCCGCCCGCGGTGAGTCCGTAGCCGAGGGTGGCGAGCAGCAGCCAGGCCAGGATCACGGTCCAGGCCAGGGCCAGTGCCGTGGAGGTGGAGAGCCGGCCGTCGCGGCCGGTGACGAAGGCCGGGTTGCGGCGCAGCCGAAGGACGAGCGGCCCGGCCAGCGCGGCCAGCAGCAGAGTTGCGCATAATACGGAAGCCATGTCTCGTCCCCCCGGAAACGGTCCTGGGCTCCGACTTAACCCGTTGACCCCGAGCATGACAAGTCACGCCCCGGCCGGGGCCCTTACTCCTCGATGTGCTCCGGCAGCACCGGGAACCTGCGCGGTGCCACCACCAGCAGCACCAGCACGGAGGCCACGGCCGCGCCCGTCGCGCAGAGGAAGATGTGGTCCACGGCGGTGGCCACGGCCTCGCGCAGGTAGTCGGCGGCCGCCCGGGAGACCAGGCCCGGCTGTTCCAGGGCCTTCGTCACGTCGTCCAGGGCGGTCGGCAGTCCGGGTACGGGCGCGTCCGCCAGGCGGGCGGCGATGGTGGCGTTGGCGACGGCGGCCAGCAGGGCCGCGCCGACGCTCTGGCCGACCTGGCGGTAGAACAGCACCGAGGCCGTCGCGGTCCCCCGCTCCGCCCAGCCCACGGTGGCCTGGACCCCGACGACCAGTGGGAGCTGGAAGAGGCCGAGGGCGCCGCCCAGCAGCAGCATGATCAGCGCGGCCTGCCACGGCTCGGCGGGGTAGGGGAGCAGGCTGAAGGAGAACAGGATCACCGCGGCCATGCCCATGCCGAGGGCCGCCGTGCGCCGGAAGCCGATCCGCCGGTAGACGTGCTGGCTGAGGGCGGCGCTGATGGGCCAACTCAGGGTCATCACGGACATGACCAGCCCGGCGCCGACGGGCCCGAGGCCGAGCACGGACTGGGCGTACGTCGGCATGAACACCATCGGGGCGACCATCAGCAGGCCGAGCGCCCCCATGGCGAGGTTGACGGCCGCGATGGTGCGCCGGCGCCAGACCCAGCCCGGCAGGATCGGTTCCGCGGCCCGGCGCTCCACCCGTACCACGAGCGCGGCCAGCACCGCGCTCGCGCCGAGCAGCCCCAGCGAGGGCGCGGACAGCCAGGGCCAGGCGACCCCGCCCTGGACGAGCGCGAAGAGCAGCAGTCCGCCGCAGGCGAAGATCGCCAAGGCTCCCTCCCAGTCGACCGGGCCGCGGCGCCCGGGCGACCGTACGGGCTCCTTCAGGTGACGGGAGATCATCCACAGGGCGAGGGCGCCCAGCGGCAGGTTGATCAGGAAGATCCAGCGCCAGTGGGCGTACGAGGCGAGCAGCCCGCCGAGCGCCGGGCCCGCCACGGCCGAGGTGGCCCACACCGTGGACATCCGGGCCTGGATCTTCGGCCGGTCCTTGAGCGGGTAGAGATCGGCGGCCAGTGTCTGGACCGTGCCCTGGAGGGCGCCGCCGCCCAGCCCCTGGATGATCCGGAACGCGATGAGGGCGGCCATGTTCCAGGCGAGCGCGCACAGCAGCGAGCCGACGACGAACAGGCCGATGCCGAAGAGCAGCATGGGCTTGCGGCCGAAGGTGTCGGACAGCTTCCCGTAGACGGGCAGGGTGACGGTGACGGCGAGCAGGTAGCCGGAGAAGAGCCAGGAGAACACCGCGAATCCGCCGATGTCGCCCACGATCTGGGGGACGGCGGTGGCGACGATGGTGGTGTCGAGCGCGACGAGGGACGTGCCGAGCATCAGCGAGGCGACGGCGGCGGCGTGCGGCCGCGCCGGCTTCCCCGGGGCCCCGGCGGCGGCCGCCGGCCCGGTGCCGGCCGTGGACCCGGTGCCGGCCTGAGCGCCGCCGGGTATGCCGTCCGGTCGTCCCTCCACGCTCTCCGCTGCCCCCACCGAGATTCCTTCCCCCTGCACGTACTCGCGAGGGACACCTTCTCACCGCTGCCGTGTCCGGCGGTATCCCCCATGGCGGCTCCGCCGAAGGGTGCAGAACCCCTAGGGGACTCTCCGCACAACGGCCCAGGGGCCGTTCCTCCCGGCGGAGGAGGAGGAAGTCCGCGCCGCGTCCTTGACTGGTTCACAGGGGCCGCAAGCCCCGGGGGGTGGGGTTAACCCCCGGGCGGATACGGCGATGGGCACCAGCGCGCCGGAGCCCGGCCCGCAACAGACTTTGGGCGCGGCACACCGAGCAGGACACCGAGAAGGAGAAAGACCGTGACAACGGCTATGACCGAAACCAGGCACGGGGGTACTGGAGGGCATGCTGCCGTCGCGGCCCGGGCGCGGAAGGTCGTCAAGGCCTACGGCTCCGGCGAGACGCGGGTCGTCGCCCTGGACGACGTGGACGTGGACATCCACCGCGGCCAGTTCACCGCCATCATGGGCCCCTCCGGCTCCGGCAAGTCCACGCTGATGCACTGCCTCGCCGGTCTCGACACCGTGACCAGCGGGCAGATCCACCTCGACGACACCGAGATCACCGGGCTGAAGGACAAGAAGCTCACCCAGCTGCGCCGCGACCGGATCGGCTTCATCTTCCAGGCGTTCAACCTGCTGCCCACGCTGAACGCCCTGGAGAACATCACGCTCCCCATGGACATCGCGGGCCGCAAGCCCGACGCCCAGTGGCTGAACCGGGTCGTGGAGACCGTCGGCCTCGCCGGCCGCCTGAAGCACCGTCCGACCGAGCTCTCCGGCGGCCAGCAGCAGCGCGTGGCGGTCGCCCGTGCCCTCGCCGCCCGCCCGCAGATCATCTTCGGGGACGAGCCCACCGGAAACCTGGACTCCCGGGCCGGCGCCGAGGTCCTCGGCTTCCTGCGCCGCTCGGTGGACGAGCTCGGCCAGACCATCGTGATGGTCACCCACGATCCGGTCGCCGCCTCCTACGCGGACCGCGTCATCTTCCTCGCCGACGGCCGGATCGTCGACGAGATGTTCGGGCCCACCGCCGAGCAGGTCCTCGACCGCATGAAGGACTTCGACGCGCGCGGGCGGACCTCATGAGCAACACCGTCCTGAAGACCTCCCGGCGCAACTTCGTCGCGCACAAGGGGCGGATGGCGCTCTCCGCCGTCGCGGTCATGCTCTCCGTCGCCTTCGTCTGCGGCACCCTGGTGTTCACCGACACCATGGACACCACCTTCGACAAGCTGTTCGCCGTCACCAGTTCCGACGTCACCGTCAGCCCGAAGGCCGCGAAGGGCGGCGAGGAGATCCCGGACCGCGGCAAGCCGGAGATGCTGGACGGCGTCGCCGTCGAGCAGGTGCGCAAGGCCGAGGGCGTGGCGGGCGCCGAGGGCGCGGTCCTGTCGATGTCCGTCACGGTCGTCAACGCCAAGAACGAGAACATGGGCTCGACCACCGGTGCCCCGACCATCGCGGGCAACTGGAACGACAACGAGCTCAAGTCGATGAAGATCACCTCGGGTCACGCGCCGCGCGGCCCCACCGAGGTGATGGTCGACGCCGACACCGCCGAGAAGCACCACCTGAAGCTCGGCGACGAACTGCGCACCATCGCCGTCACCGGCGACTTCCGCGCCGAGATCAGCGGTATCGCCACCTTCACCGTGACCAACCCGGGCGCGGCGGTCGTCTACTTCGACACCCCCACGGCGCAGCAGAACCTGCTCGGCGCCCCGGGTGCCTTCACGCACGTCAACGTCACCGCCAAGGACGGGGTGAGCGACGCGCAGCTCAAGCAGAACATCGCGTCGGCCGTCGGCGCGGACACGTACAAGCTCCAGACCTCCAAGGAGGCGGCGGACGCCAACCGCGAGGACGTCGGCTCCTTCCTCGACGTCATGAAGTACGTGATGCTCGGCTTCGCCGGGATCGCCTTCCTCGTCGGCATCTTCCTGATCTTCAACACCTTCTCCATGCTGGTCGCCCAGCGCACCCGCGAGATCGGCCTGATGCGCGCCATCGGCGCCGACAGCGGGCAGGTGCTGAAGTCCGTCGTGCTGGAGGCCTTCCTGCTCGGAGTCGTCGGCTCGGTGCTGGGCGTCGGCGCGGGCGTCGGGCTGGCCGTCGGACTCATGGAGCTCATGGGCCAGATGGGCATGCACCTGTCCACCGACGACCTCACCGTCGCCTGGACCACCCCGGTCGTCGGCGTCGTCCTCGGCGTGGTCGTCACCGTCGTCGCCGCCTTCGTCCCGGCCCGCCGGGCCGGCAAGGTCTCCCCGATGGCCGCCCTGCGCGAGTCGGGCACCCCCGGCGACAGGAAGGCCGGCGTCGTCCGCGCCGTCCTCGGCCTGGCGCTCACCGCCGCCGGCGGCGCCGGCCTCTACCTCGCCTCCGCCGCCGACGAGGCCGGACCCGGCTCGCTCTGGCTGGGCCTGGGCGTCGTCCTCACCCTCACCGGCTTCATCGTGATCGGCCCGCTGCTCGCCGCGGGCGTGGTGCGGGTGCTCTCCGGCGTGGTGCTGCGCCCCTTCGGCTCCGTGGGCCGGCTCGCCGAGCGCAACGCGCTGCGCAACCCGCGCCGCACCGGGGCCACCGCCGCCGCGCTGATGATCGGCCTGGCGCTGGTCGCCTGCCTGTCCGTGGTCGGCTCCTCGATGGTGGCCTCCGCCACCGACGAGCTCGACAAGTCGGTCGGCGCGGACTACATCGTCAACTCCGAGACGGGCCAGCCCGTCATGCCGCAGGCCGAGCAGGCCCTGCGCGCCACCGCCGGCCTCGACCACGTGACCGCCTACCGCGAGGTGGAGGCCGAGGTCACCGCGCCCGACGGCGCCACCGCGAAGGAGGGCCTCGGCGCCACCGACCCCGCCTACGCCCAGGACCTCCGGCGCAAGATGATCGCCGGGGAGCACGCGGCGGCGTACGGCAAGGACTCCATGTCGGTGGGCTCCCAGTACGCGGCCGAGCACGGCATCAAGCTCGGTGACGAGCTGAAGGTGGCCTTCACCGGCGGCAACACCGTCCGGCTGAAGGTCGCGGCGATCACCAGCGACGAGGGCAACCTCGACAAGGGCATGAAGTACATCAGCACCGCGCTCGCCGAGGCGAACGTCCCGGCCGACCGGATGCCGCGCCCCTTCATGCTGCTGGCCAGCGCGAAGGACGGGCAGCAGGACGCCGCGTACACGGCGGTCAAGGCGGCCCTGGCGGAGTACCCGCAGTACAAGGTGCGCAACCAGGCCGACTACAAGCAGTCCCTGAAGGACCAGGTCGGCCAGCTGCTGAACATGGTCTACGGGCTGCTCGCCCTCGCCATCATCGTGGCGGTCCTGGGCGTCGTGAACACCCTGGCGCTGTCGGTCGTCGAGCGGACCCGCGAGATCGGCCTGATGCGCGCCATCGGCCTCTCCCGCCGCCAGCTGCGCCGCATGATCCGCCTGGAGTCGGTGGTCATCGCCCTCTTCGGCGCCCTGCTCGGCCTCGGGTTGGGGATGGGCTGGGGGGCCACCGCGCAGCAGCTCCTCGCCCTCCAGGGGCTGAAGGTGCTGGAGATCCCGTGGCCGACGATCCTCGGGGTGTTCGCCGCCTCGGCCCTCGTGGGCCTGTTCGCCGCACTGGTCCCGGCCTTCCGGGCGGGGCGGATGAACGTCCTGAACGCGATCGCGAGCGAGTAGCCCGGCCCGCGTTCGTCAACGGGGGTAAGCCGGTCCGGGACCTCGGGTTCCGGACCGGCGTCGTTTCAGTCCGCCCCCCGGCCGTCCCCGGCCGCCCCAGGCCGTCTCCCGGCCGTCCCCGGCCGTCCCAGGCCGTCCCAGGCCGTCCCCCGGTCGTCCTCCGCCGGGTCACTCGCGGCGCATCAGGACGACGCCCTCCGCTTCGCCCACCAGGGTGAACCGGGCACCGGGATGCAGCTGCCGGGCGTAGCCGGTCGGGTCCTCGCCGGCCCACTTGGAGGAGTTGTCGAGGGTGATCCAGTCCGGGACCACGCCCTTGCTGCCGCCGATCCACAGCACCCGGCAGCGGGAGGTCAGCCGGGTCAGCGGGCCGGTGTCGGCCTCGACCGTCGCCCCGTCGGGGATCCGGCCGAGGAGCTCCTCGATGGCGGTGACGCGGGCCGGCTTCTCGTACGTACGGGGCTGCGCGAGCTTCTCGGTCGGCAGGCTGGTCGCGCTCAGGGCGAGGCCCGCGGCGAGGACGGCGGTCGGCAGCTGGAGGGCGTACGAGCGCAGCCAGGGCCGCTCGCCGCGCCGGACGGTGTCGATGGCGTCGACCAGGGCGAGGGTGACGACGGGCATGAGCACGGCGCTGTAGTGCCAGTCGGTGGACCAGTAGTGGTCGTCCCCGGACAGGAACCGCCAGCCGAGGGTGGGGGCGGCGACGAGCAGCAGCGGCGAGCGCAGGGCGAGCAGCCCGGAGGTGGGGATCAGCACCCAGGCCAGGGTCTCCAGCTTGGTGCCGAGCCCGGCGAAGGGGCCCGCCCCGTCGATCTTGTCCCAGTAGCCGTAGCCCGCCGTGGCGAAGGCCGGTATGAACACGGTGAACACGAGGACGGCGAAGACCGTGGCCCCGGCGGCGACCCCGAGGGCCGTCCAGGCGGCCCGCCGGTCGGTGGGCATGGCCCGCCAGGCGACGACCACGGCCAGCGCGGCGAGCGTGAAGCCCAGGTCCTCCTTGACGAAGAGCAGGGGCAGACCCCACAGCAGGGCGGCCCGCCAGCGCCGGTCGAGCAGCGCCTCCAGCGAGAAGGCGAGCAGGGGCACGGCGAAGGCGATCTCGTGGAAGTCGAACTCCACGGCCCGCTGGATGCCCCAGGACAGCCCGTAGGCGATCCCGAGGGCGAGCCCGCGGGGACGGCCGAGCAGCCGTCCCGCCGCCCGGGTGACGGGGACCGCGGACAGCGCGAAGAGCGCGGCCTGGGCGACCAGCAGGGTGAGGGGGCCCGGGAAGACCCGGTAGACCGGGGCGATGAGCGCGATGATCGGGGAGAAGTGGTCCCCGAGGATGTTGGCCCCGGGCCCCTTCAGGTCGGCGACGGGCACCTGGAGGTGCGCGTAGGCGCGGATGGCCTGCTCGAAGATCCCCAGGTCCCAGGAGGCCCACTCCATCCGCCGGAACCGCCCGACGGACAGCACGAGGTACACGAGGAACAGCCCGCCGGCCACCGCGTACGGCCCGGCCCACCGGCCCCTGCCCCGGGCGGCCCGCACCGGCCCCGGCGCCGCCTCGGGCCGCGCTATCGCATCGCTCGTCACGGACTGCTGCTCCCTCGGCCGGTCGGCGTGAACTCCTGCGGAAGCGACGCGGAGCTCGGACGGCACGGTCACCACGGGAACATCTTGACATCCTCCCGAGTCCCCGGCGGGGCGCGGCGGGCCGTGGCGCCGGCGCCGCCGGGGCCGATCCGGCCGCGCCGGCCCGGTCGCCTTCGCGTCACCCCCGCGGGTGACCCGAATCCCCCGCGCGTGGCGGCGGGCCCCGTCGTAGGGTGGGGATCCCCGGCCCGTGCGACGTGTCGGGTCCTTCGCGTTGCCCCTTCACGACCCTCACCGGATGGAAAGCCTCTTCATGAGCCTGCACGGACTGCTCGACGCCGTCACCCGGGACCCGGCCCTCGCCGAGGCGGTCACCGCGGCCGGGGACGGCAACCGCATGCATGTGGACCTGGTCGGGCCCGCCGCCGCGCGGCCCTTCGCGATCGCCGCCCTGGCCCGGCGGACCGAGCGGACCATCCTCGCCGTCACGGCCACCGGGCGCGAGGCCGAGGACCTGGCCGCCGCGCTGCGCTCGCTGCTGCCGTCGGCCGACGAGGTCGTGGACTACCCGTCGTGGGAGACGCTTCCGCACGAACGGCTCAGCCCGCGCAGCGACACGGTCGGCCGCCGGATCGCCGTCCTGCGCCGCCTCGCGCACCCGAGCAAGGACGACCCGGCCGCCGGGCCCGTCTCGGTGGTCGTCGCACCGATCCGCTCCGTGCTCCAGCCGCAGGTGAAGGGGCTCGGGGACCTGGTGCCCGTGGCCCTGAGGCAGGGCCAGAGCGTCGACCTCGGAGAGGTGACCCAGGCGCTGGCGGCCGCCGCGTACGCCCGCGTGGAGCTCGTCGAGAAGCGCGGCGAGTTCGCCGTGCGCGGCGGCATCCTCGACGTGTTCCCGCCCACCGAGGAACACCCCCTGCGCATCGAGTTCTGGGGCGACGAGGTCGAGGAGATCCGCTACTTCAAGGTCGCCGACCAGCGGTCCCTGGAGATCGCCGAGCACGGCCTGTGGGCCCCGCCCTGCCGCGAGCTGCTGCTCACCGACGAGGTGCGGGAGCGGGCCGCGGCCCTCGCCGAGGCCCACCCCGAGCTCGGCGAGCTGCTGAACAAGATCGCCGAGGGGATCGCCGTCGAGGGCATGGAGTCCCTGGCCCCGGTCCTGGTCGACGACATGGAGCTGCTCATCGACGTGCTGCCCGCCGGGGCGATGGCCGTCGTCTGCGACCCCGAGCGGGTCCGGACCCGGGCCGCCGACCTGGTCGCGACCAGCCAGGAGTTCCTGATGGCCTCCTGGGCGGCGACCGCGGGCGGCGGCGAGGCCCCCATCGACGTCGGCGCCGCCTCCCTGCGCGGGATCGCCGACGTGCGCGAGCACGCCCGCGAGCTCGGCATGATGTGGTGGTCCGTCTCCCCCTTCGCCGCCGACGAGGCGGAGCTGTCCGGCGGGGACACCCTGAAGCTCGGCATGCACGCACCCGAGGCCTACCGCGGCGACACCGCCCGCGCGCTCGCCGACACCAAGGGCTGGATCGCCGACGGCTGGCACACCGTCTACCTCACCGAGGGCCACGGTCCGGCCGCCCGCACCGTCGAGGTGCTCGGCGGCGAGGGCATCCCGGCCCGGCTGGAGGCCGATCTCGCCGCCCTGGAGCCGTCGATCGTCCACGTCGCCTGCGGCTCGGTCGAGACCGGCTTCGTCGATCCGGCACTGAAGATCGCGGTCCTGACCGAGACCGACCTCACCGGGCAGCGCACCGCCACCAAGGACCTCGGCCGGATGCCGACCCGCCGGCGCAAGACGATCGACCCGCTGACCCTGGAGGCCGGCGACTACATCGTCCACGAGCAGCACGGCGTCGGCCGCTACATCGAGATGGTCCAGCGCACCGTCCAGGGCGCGACCCGCGAGTACCTGCTCGTCGAGTACGCCCCCGCCAAGCGCGGCCAGCCCGGCGACCGCCTCTACATCCCCACCGACCAGCTGGAGCAGGTCACCAAGTACGTCGGCGGCGAGGCCCCGACGCTGCACCGGCTCGGCGGCGCGGACTGGACCAAGACCAAGGCGCGGGCCAAGAAGGCGGTCAAGGAGATCGCCGGCGACCTGATCAAGCTCTACAGCGCGCGCATGGCGGCGCCCGGCCACGTCTTCGGCCCCGACACCCCCTGGCAGCGCGAGCTGGAGGACGCCTTCCCGTACGCGGAGACGCCCGACCAGCTCACGACCATCGCCGAGGTCAAGGAGGACATGGAGAAGTCGGTCCCGATGGACCGGCTGATCTGCGGCGACGTCGGCTACGGCAAGACCGAGATCGCGGTCCGGGCGGCCTTCAAGGCGGTCCAGGACGGCAAGCAGGTCGCCGTGCTCGTCCCCACGACCCTGCTCGTGCAGCAGCACTTCGGCACCTTCTCCGAGCGCTACAGCCAGTTCCCGGTGGTGGTGAAGGCGCTGTCCCGCTTCCAGAGCGACAGCGAGTCCAAGGCCACCCTGGAAGGCCTGCGCGAGGGCTCGGTCGACGTGGTCATCGGCACCCACCGGCTGTTCTCGCAGGAGACCAGGTTCAAGGACCTGGGCCTGGTCATCGTCGACGAGGAGCAGCGCTTCGGCGTCGAGCACAAGGAGCAGCTGAAGAAGCTGCGCGCCAACGTGGACGTGCTCACCATGTCCGCGACGCCGATCCCGCGCACCCTGGAGATGGCGGTGACCGGCATCCGCGAGATGTCGACGATCACCACCCCGCCGGAGGAGCGCCACCCGGTGCTCACCTTCGTCGGCCCGTACGAGGAGAAGCAGATCGGCGCGGCCATCCGCCGGGAACTGCTGCGCGAGGGCCAGTGCTTCTACATCCACAACCGGGTCGAGTCCATCGACCGGGCCGCCGCGCGGCTGCGCGAGATCGTGCCCGAGGCGCGGATCGCGACCGCGCACGGGCAGATGTCCGAACAGGCCCTGGAGCAGGTCGTGGTGGACTTCTGGGAGAAGAAGTTCGACGTGCTCGTCTCGACGACGATCGTCGAGTCCGGCATCGACATCTCCAACGCGAACACCCTGATCGTGGAGCGCGGCGACAACTTCGGCCTCTCGCAGCTGCACCAGCTGCGCGGGCGCGTGGGCCGCGGCCGCGAGCGCGGGTACGCGTACTTCCTCTACCCGCCGGAGAAGCCGCTGACCGAGACCGCCCACGAGCGGCTCGCGACGATCGCCCAGCACACCGAGATGGGCGCGGGCATGTACGTGGCCATGAAGGACCTGGAGATCCGCGGCGCGGGCAACCTGCTCGGCGGCGAGCAGTCCGGCCACATCGCGGGCGTCGGCTTCGACCTGTACATCCGCATGGTCGGCGAGGCCGTGGCCGATTACCGCGCGGCCGTCGAGGGCGGGGTGGAGGAGGAGCCGCCGCTCGAGGTCAAGATCGAGCTGCCGGTGGACGCGCACGTCCCGCACGACTACGCGCCCGGCGAGCGGCTGCGCCTCCAGGCGTACCGCTCCATCGCCTCGGCCAACTCCGAGGCGGACGTCAAGGCCGTCCGGGAGGAGCTCACCGACCGCTACGGCAAGCTGCCCGAGCCGGTGGAGAACCTGCTGCTGGTGGCCGGTCTGCGGATGCTCGCCCGCGCCTGCGGGGTCGCCGACATCACCCTGCAGGGCCCCAACATCCGCTTCGGGCCGGTGGAGTTGCGCGAGTCGCAGGAGCTGCGCCTGAAGCGGCTCTACCCGGGGGCGGTGCTCAAGCCCGCCACCTCGCAGGTCCTCATCCCGCGGCCGAAGACCGGCCGGGTCGGCGGAAAGCCGCTGGTCGGACGGGAACTGCTGGCCTGGACCGGCGAGTTCCTGACCACCATCCTCGGCTCCTGAGGGACGGCAGGCGCGGAGGCCGGCGGCCCTTTCGGGCCGCCGGCCTCCCGGGCTCCACGGCGGGTTACTTCGTCGGGTCGTCGTCGATCCGCAGCTTCTCTTCCATCTGCTGCTGGGTCCGATCGATCTTGTCGCTGTACTTGTTCCCGGTCCGCTCGTTGGCCTCTTGCTCGACCTGGTCGGAGATTTCCTTGCCCTTGGTCTTGGCCTGGTCCCTGAACCTGTCGAAGATCCCCATGTCGAGGGCTCCTTCCGTATCCCGTTTGCGACGCTACGCCCGTTTGGGGTGATTCGCTCGCCGGGGTCCGGAACCCGCTGCTCAGACCGCCTCGCAGGCGATCGCGCGGCGACCGTACAACGGTTGGGCACATCCCCTCACCATGGCCGGAATCGCTGTATACGCTCATACCCGAAACCCTTTCCGCACGGCCCGTCAGGAGCACCGATGCACGCCCCCGGCATCCCGCCGCAGCACGGCCACCAGCCCAGTTCCGGGGGCGTGGTGGCCTTGCGCGTGATCTTCGCGCTGCTGCCGATCCTGAGCTGCGGCTTCTTCGCCTGGGGCTCGATGCTGCGGCTCGCGATCGTGACCCGCGCCGCCCGCGACTGGACCCTGCTCGCGGTGAGCGGTGCGCTCTCCGTCGGCTCGGTCGTCCTGATCGGCCTCGACCCGACCCCGGACACCAGCGGCTGGCAGGGCAACACCGGGGCCGGCGGCATCATCCTCACCGGCTTCGCGACCTGCGTGTACTTCCTCGTCGCCGACATCCGCCACCACGAACGGCAGCGCGCCGCGGGCCCGCAGGGGCACTGGTACCCGGCGCAGCCGGCCCCGTACGCCGCGCCGCACCAGACCACCACGCCCTCCTACGGCTACCCGGCCACCCACACCACCACCCCGTCGGCGCCGCAGGTCCCGCCGCAGCCCCCGCAGCCGACCCCGCCCCCGCGCATCGGGCAGGTCCGTGCCGAACTCGACGAGCTCAGCGAACTGCTGCGCAAGCAGACCCCGCCGCCCGGCGGCCCCTACCAGGACCCGAACCGGACCGCGATCCAGGACCCGAATCAGTGACCGACCGGCTCATCGGAGACCGCTACCAGCTGTCGTCCATCCTCGGCCAGGGCGGCATGGGCCAGGTCTGGACGGCGTACGACCGGCGCCTGGACCGGCGGGTCGCCGTCAAACTGCTGCGCCCCGACAAGGTCGCCGGCCCCGGCACCGTCGCCGAGGAGCTGCGCCGCCGCTTCGTGCGCGAGTGCCGGGTCACCGCGCAGGTCGACCACCCCGGCCTGGTCACCGTGCACGACGCGGGCAGCGACGGGGACGAGCTCTTCCTCGTCATGGGCTACGTGGAGGGCTCCGACCTCGCCGACCACCTCGCCGCGCACGACCCGTACCCCTGGCCGTGGGCGGTCTCGGTCGTCGCGCAGCTGTGCTCGGTGCTCGCCGCCGTGCACGCGGTGCCGATCGTGCACCGCGACCTGAAGCCCCGCAACGTGATGGTCCGCCCGGACGGCACCGTCCTGGTCCTCGACCTCGGTGTGGCGTCGGTGATGGACACCGACACCACCCGCCTCACCAGCACCGGCACCCCGATCGGCAGCCCCGCCTACATGGCTCCCGAGCAGGCCATGAGCGGCGCGGTCGGCCCGTACACCGACCTCTACGCGCTGGGCGTGCTGCTGTACGAACTCCTCAGCGGCACCGTCCCCTTCGCGGGGTCCACCGCGCTGGGCGTGCTCCACCGCCACCTGTACGAGCCCCCGGCGCCGGTCCGCCCCCAGCGCCCGGAGATCCCGCAGGAGCTGGAGGCGCTCATGCTGCGCCTGCTCGCCAAGGACCCGCAGGACCGCCCCGCCTCCGCGCAGGCGGTCTACGAGGCCCTCGCCCCGCTGCTGCCCGCCCGCGGGAGCCGCGCCCCCTCCGGCCCGCTCGACCCCACCCGCCCCTTCCTGCGCCCCCAGGCCCCGTGGCCCGACCGGTCCACCACGATCCCCCCGCAGCCGACCTCGCCGCCCACCCCGGCTCCCGCCGGGCCCGACATCCCCGGCGCCGTGGACGAGGCGCGCAAGCTGCTGGACCAGGGCCGGCTGACCCAGGCCGGCGACATCCTCGGCGGCATCCTGCCGGCCGCGGCCGCCCAGCACGGCGAGCGCTCGCCGGTGGTCCGCTCCCTGCGCAAGCAGTACGCCGCCACGCTGATGGACGACGGCCAGTACCGCCGCGCCCTGCCCGAACTGCGCCGCCTCGCCGACGAGTTCCCGGCCGGCGACCCCCAGTCACTGCGCTTCCGCTACGACGCGGCCCAGTGCCTGGAGCAATTGGGCGAGCCGGCCGCCGCCCTGGCCGAGTACCGCTCGCTGCTCCCCTTCTTCGAGAACCACTACGCCAACCCGGACCCGGGCCTGCCGCTGGAGGTCCGCCGCCGGATAGCCCACCTGCTGCTCTCCCTCGGCGACCGGCCCGCGGCCCACGACACCCTGGCCCGCCTGCTGTTCGACGCGGAACGGCTGCACGGCCCGGGCCACCCGTTCCCGGGCGAGATCCGCCGCACCCTCCACTGGCTCGGTCAGGTCCGCTGACGGCCCCCGCGCGCGAGCGCGAGGCCGAGTACGACCGCCAGGGCGAGAGCCCCGGCCGCGGCCCCCGGCAGCAGGCCCGGCGGGCGGAAGGCGCAGTCCACCACCGTGGTCCGGCCGTCCAGGGGGACCGCGACCAGCCCCAGGTGGGCCGCGGCGGGCCGGTCGTTGCAGGTCCAGCCCGCGATCGCGGGGACCGAGAGGACCGCCGTGCCGGTGCTGCCCGGCGGGAGCACGGCCCGCACCCGCGCGGAGCCGACCGTGACCGAGGAGGCGGCCGTGGCGCGCAGCCCGGCCACGGCCGTGTCCAGGCGACCGCGGTCCAGGCAGGACAGCGCCCACCGGGCGGGCGCGGCCTGGTCGAAGACCAGCGCCGAGGAGCCGCCCCGGGAGACGCCCATCGGCTGCACGGCCGCCCGGTTGCGCGGGGCGCTGCCGTTCAGCCGGAAGGCCGGGCCGTCGGCGAGACGGGCCGTGGCGTTGTACTCCGGCGCCCACAGGTAGGCCTCCGTGCCCGCGCGGCAGACCCCGGGCGCGACCGGGTCCTCGTACACCCGGGCGCCCAGCAGCAGTTCCTGGTTGGCGAAGGGCGAATCCCCGTACGCGCCGGGCGCGCCCGGCGGGCGGGTCGTCACCAGCGGCGGGACCTCGGCCCGGCGGACCGTGCCGTCCGGCCGCAGGCGCGCGCCGACCGAGAAGACCGCGTCCGTCACCGGGCTGTCGATGCTCTGCACGTTGCGCCCGCGCGAGGTCCAGCCGGCCCCGAGGGCGGCCATCGTGCGCGTGAACACCTCCGGCGTGTGACTGCTGTAGTAGGAGCCGCCCTCCCCGCCCAGCAGCATCGGGTCGTTGCCCGTCAGGGCCGGCCGGCCCGGGTCGGTGCGGTAGGCGGGCCAGCCCCCGGCGCCGGCCAGGGCCGCGGCGCGGGCGGTGTGCGCCCGGCCCCAGGACGGGTAGTCGTCGAGGCCGCCGAGCTTGCCCCGGTGGCCGTACGCCGTCGTGGCGGCGCCCTGCCCGACCAGGACGGCCGCCAGCACCGCGGCCGCCGGCAGCGCCAGGCGGCGGTGGCGCAGCGCCCACCAGGCCGCGGCCGCCGCAGCCAGCCCGCCGCAGAAGAGCACGTACCCCCAGGTCGTCACCAGCGGGCTCGCGGCGGCCCACAGGGCGGCGGCCGCCAGCAGGCCCGCCCCCGCCGCGAGCGCCCGCCGCCCGGGAAGCCCCGCGGACAGCCCCGCCCAGGCGGCGATCACGGCGATCCCGGCCAGCACGAAGGTCTGCCGGTACGGGCTGCCGTTCGGGGTCGCGAACAGGTGCCAGGCCAGGTGCGTCGGAGCCCACTGCAGGGAGAGCGCCACGGCCGCGGTCAGCCCCGCCCAGGCCAGGCGGGTGCGCGCGGGCACCGCCCGGTGGAAGGGCAGGGCGGCCGCCAGCAGCAGGGTCCCGGTGCCCACGAAGACGGCGGGGGAGGAGAAGGAGTACGTCGCCGGGAGCAGCCGGGCGAAGAGGTCCGCCCAGGACACCGGGCGGAACTCCCTGACCCAGCCCGGATAGGCCTGCCCGGAGCTGAGGAAGAGCGGGGCCAGCACCGGCGCCGCGAGCGCGATCCCGAGCACGGTCGTCCCGGCCGCCCGGCCGATCACGGCCGCCCGGGTCCGGACGCCCTCCCGGGTCAGCGCCACCCGGACCAGCAGCACCAGCGCCGCGCCGAGGGTCGCCATGTAGGCGGTGTAGAAGTTCGCCGTCCAGCACACGGCCACGACCAGCGGGGCGGCCGCGAGGCGCCGCCCGCGCAGCGCCCATTCACCGGTCAGGCACAACAGCGGGAAGGCGATCAGGCCGTCGAGCCACATCGGGTTGTAGGAGGCCTCGATCACCGACCAGCCGCACAGCGCGTACGAGGCCCCGAGCAGCCCCGCCGCCCACCAGGCTCCCCGGCGCTGCGTGCGCAGCAGCCAGGTCATGGCCGCCGCCGCAGCCGCCGTCTTCAGCACGGTGACCACGTACACCGCGAGGTCCGTGTCCGCCCGCGGGAACAGGCCGACCAGCACCGCGAAGGGGCTGGCCAGATAGGTGCCCAGGTCCGGCAGGAAGCTCGTGCCGTAGCCGGACTGCCAGTTGAACAGCAGTCCGCCCTCCGCACGGCCGTGCAGGAGGTCCCACAGGTGCGCGTGGAAGGGGACGAACTGGTTGCCGAGGTCGTTGATGCTGCGGTGGCGCGGGCCGTAGGGGAAGACGCGGGCGACGGCGTCCCCGGCTCCCACGGCCACCACCGTGAGCAGGGCGGCGAGCGCGGAGCCGGCCAGGCTCAGGCGTCGCGGCGAGCGGTGCGGTGTCGACATGGTGCGCCGACCTTGGCACCACCGGTGGACGGCGGGATGTCCGAGGAGTGACCGCGACACGAACAGCGGCGCACCCCAACACCCCGGGAATCGTTGGTCGAATCAGTGGCTCGGATCACCCTCACTGCATACCATCGATCATCGCAAGGCCCTTGTGCACCGACGCACAATCTCCCGGCCCTGGAGGCTCCTTTGCACCGTCGCACTGCGCTCTCCGTCTCCACCGCCCTGTTGCTGGCGGCCCCCCTGCTGTCCGCCTGCTCGGGGCAGGCGCGCCCCGGCACCGCGGCCGTGGTCGGCGGTGAACGGATCACCACCTCCGCCCTCCAGGCCCAGGTGAACGAGGTGCGCGCCGCCCAGAACCGCACCGGGCAGGCCGCCGCCGAGCTCATCGCGAGCACCCCCAACCTGGAGCGCCAGAAGCTCGACTCGATGCTCCAGAGCCACATCATCGACAAGATGGCCAAGACCGCCGGGATCTCCGTCTCCGAGAAGGACATCGAGGAGCAGCGCAAGGCGCTCGTCGAGGCGGAGGGCGGGCCCGGGCAGTTCGAGGCGGCGCTCCTGCAGAAGGGCGCCCTGGCTCCCGGCCAGGCCGACCGGCTGCTGCGGGACCGGGTCCTGCTGACCAAGCTGACCGCCAAGTACGGCAACGGGAAGCTGGAGGAGCCCGCCCGGACCGCCGCGAAGGCCCTGCACATCGAGGTGAACCCGCGCTACGGCGCCTTCGACGTCGAGCAGATCAAGCTCGGCGCCGGGGAGACCCCCTGGATCACCCAGCGGACCCGCCCCGAGCAGGCACCCGCCGGAGCCTGACGTCCGCCCGCGGAGGTAGGTTCGGAGGGTGACCGACCACGACCCCGCCGATTTCACCGCGCCCGAGCCCACCGGCCGCATCGTCCTGCTGACCACCAGCCACCGGGTCGCCCCCGGCGTGCTGTCCTGGCCCGCGTGGCAGACCCTGCACGCCGCGGACCGGGTGCTGTGCGCCGACCCCGGCCACCCGCAGCTCCCCTACCTGCGGGAGGCGGGCGTCGAGGTCGTCCACGGAAGTCCGGACGCGCAGGAGCTGGTCGGCGCCTGCGCCGGGGGCGGCACGGTCGTGGTGCTCCTGAGCGGCGAGGGCGACCAGCGGCTCACCGACGGACTGGCCCGCCTCGCGGGCTCGGGCCGGGTCGCCATGCCCGACCTGGAACTGCTGCCCGGCTCGTACGACCTGCCGGGCGCCCGCCTGCTCGACCTGGTCCAGGTGATGGACCGGGTGCGGCGCGAGTGCCCGTGGACCTCCCGGCAGACCCACCGGGGCCTGGCCAAGTACGCGATCGAGGAGGCGTACGAGCTGGTCGAGGCCATCGAGGACGGGACCCGGGAGGAGCTGCGCGAGGAGCTCGGGGACGTCCTGCTCCAGGTGGTGTTCCACGCCCGCATCGCGGAGGAGGGTGCCGGGGATCCGGACGCGGAGGGCGGGGACCCCGATGACGACGCCGGCGGGGCGTTCTCCATCGACGACGTGGCCGGCACCCTCGTGGAGAAGCTGATCCACCGCCACCCGCACGTCTTCGGCGACGAGAAGGCCGAGACCCCGGAGGACGTCAGCGCGCACTGGCAGCGCACCAAGGCGGTGGAGAAGAGCCGGGAGTCCGTCACGGACGGGATCCCGCTGGGCCAGCCGGGGCTCGCGCTCGCGGCCAAGCTCGCCGGGCGGGCCCGCACCGGCGGTGTGGCCGTGGAGCTGCCCCGCGGCGAGGGCATCGGGTACGAGCTGCTGGCGCTGGCGGCGCGCGCCGAGGCGGCGGGAACCGACCCGGAGACCGCGCTGCGCGCGGCGGCCCGCGCCTACCGGGACGCGATCCGGGCCGCGGAGGGCGTCGGCGCCTAGCCCCCGCAGGTGGCGGACCGCGCTACGCCCGGTCCCCCGGCGAGCGGCCGGAGGGGTTGTGCCAGTGCGGCGAGGGGCGGCTGAGGAACCACTCCCCGAAGCCCAGCGGGCGGCCGTTCGGGCCGTGGCCCCGTCCGGCCGCGGGCACGGAGTCGTGGAAGACCCGGCCGGGGCGGGCGCCCAGCTCCTCCAGGAGGAGGGCGGTCTCCTCGATGAACAGCGGCGGTCCGCTGAGGTAGACGTCCTGGTCCGGCCACAGCCCCCGGTTGCCGAGCGCGGTGGCCAGCCGGTCGGTGGCCTGGTTGCGGTGCCCCCCGGGGGCGGGCGTGATGTAGGTGACGCCGAGCCAGGGGCAGGCGGCGGCGTACTCGTCGATGAGCGGGCGGTCGTAGAGGTGGGCGGCGTCCCGGGCCACCACGAAGAGGCGTACGTCCTGATCGGGAGGGTGCTCGGCGAGGTCCTCCAGCACGGCCCGGATCGGCGCCCAGCCGGTTCCGGCGGCGATGAGGCTGGCCGGACGGTCCGCGCGGCGGAAGGTCAGCCGCCCGCCCGCGGCGCCCAGCCGCAGGGTCTCGCCCGGCTGTACGTCGCGGACCAGGGCGGTGCTGAGCCGCCCCCGCTCGATCCGGCTGACGTGCAGGTCCAGGGTGCCGTCGGGGCGGGGCGCGTTGCCGATGGAGTAGGTGCGCCACGTCGTCGGGACCCGCTCGCTGCTCACGCTCGTGTACTGGCCGGGGAGATAGGGGAAGGGGGCGTGCGGCTTCAGGGTCAGCACGCCGATGTCCTCCCCGTACTGGAGGTGGCGCACGACCTCCGCGTCCCACCACGGCGGCTCCCGGCCCTCGGCCGCGGCGGCGCCGGCCAGCATCGCGTCGGCGATCACCTGGTACGCCTCGGCCCAGGCCTTCTCCACCTGAGGGGTCCAGGCCTCGCCGGAGGCCTCGGCGAGGGCGGCGAGCAGGCTGGCGCCCACGGCCGCGTAGTGCTGGGCTCCGGCCCGGAACTTGCGGTGGTCGCGGCCCAGGTCGCGGAGATAGGGGACGAGGCCGTCGTCCTCCAGGTGGGCGATCACGTGGGTGAGCGCGGCGAAGAGCCGGTCCCGCTGCCGCTCCATGTCCTCGGGGGAGGCCGGGAAGAGCTCACGGATCGCGGGATTGTGCCAGAAGAGGTGGGAGTAGAAGAACTTGACCGCGTGCTCGGCCCGTCTCTCCACCACCGCGAAGCTGCTTTTCAAGATCCTCACATCCACAAAACCGAAAGTAGGAATGCCGGACAAGGCGAGGTCAAGCGATGGCGGATCTACGGACAGCCGCGGCGAAGCACCCATATGGGATGGGGGCCGGGCGCCGGGATACGGTCGTCGGGTGCACGAGCAGACCCCCGCAGCCTCCGCAGACGCCCCCTCTGACGCCCCTTCCCGGCAGGGCCCGACCCTGTTCGACTGGGAGTTCGCGACCGATCCCTACCCGGCCTACGCCTGGCTGCGCGAGCACTCCCCGGTGCACCGCACCAAGCTCCCCAGCGGGGTCGAGGCCTGGCTGGTCACCCGGTACGCCGACGCCCGCCAGGCCCTCGCCGACCAGCGGCTCAGCAAGAACCCGGCGCACCACGCGGAGCCCGCGCACGCCAAGGGCAAGACCGGGATCCCCGGGGAGCGCAAGGCGGAGCTGATGACGCACCTGCTCAACATCGACCCGCCGGACCACACCCGGCTGCGGCGGCTGGTGTCGAAGGCGTTCACCCCGCGCCGGGTCGCCGAGTTCACCCCGCGGGTGCAGGAGCTCACCGACCACCTCATCGACGCCTTCGCGGAACGGGGGGAGGCGGACCTGATCCACGAGTTCGCCTTCCCGCTCCCCATCTACGCCATCTGCGAGATGCTCGGCGTACCGCGCGAGGACCAGGACGACTTCCGCGACTGGGCGGGGATGATGATCCGCCACGGCGGTGGTCCGCGCGGCGGAGTCGCCCGTTCCGTGAAGCAGATGCGGACCTATCTCGGCGAACTCATCCACCGCAAGCGGGATGATCTGGGCAATGACCTCATTTCCGATCTGATCCGGGCGAGCGACCACGGCGACCACCTGACGGAGGCCGAGGCCACCGCCATGGCTTTCATCCTGCTTTTCGCCGGTTTCGAAACCACCGTCAACCTCATCGGCAACGGGGTCCACTCCCTCTTCGTGAACCCGGGGGAGCGCGAGCGCCTCCAGGCCTCCCTCGCGGCCGGCGAGAGCGGCCTGCTGGAGACCGGCGTCGAGGAACTGCTGCGCTACGACGGCCCGGTGGAGCTGGCCACCTGGCGGTTCGCCACCGAGCCGCTGACCCTCGGCGGGCAGCCGGTCGCCGCGGGGGATCCGGTCCTGGTCGTCCTCGCCGCCGCGGACCGCGACCCCGCCCGGTTCGCCGAGCCGGACACCCTGGACCTCTCCCGGACGGACAACCAGCACCTCGGGTACGGGCACGGCATCCACTACTGCCTGGGCGCTCCGCTCGCGCGACTTGAGGGGCAGACCGCGCTTGCGACTTTGCTCACGCGTCTGCCAGATCTGGAACTCGCTGTTCCGCCCGAAGACCTGCGCTGGCGCGGCGGGCTGATCATGCGTGGCCTGCGCACCCTTCCCGTGCGCTTCACACCCCGAAACATCTGAAGGGCGACTGACCGGAAGTCAGTGGCCGACCGGAGTTGTGACAATCGTTCGAAGGCCGCTAGGTTCTGCCGTTACCCCGCCGTTATGCGAAAGGTGCAGCTCATGCGTTCCGGGAACGGCCGCCACAGACGCCCCCGCCAGGTGCCCGCGATAGTCGTCACTGCCGGAGTCACAGGCTCCGCGCTGGCACTGCCGCTGCTCGCCGCCACCAACGCCAGTGCGGCCGACACGTCCACATGGGACAAGGTCGCCGAATGCGAGAGTGGCGGCGCCTGGAGCGCGAACTTCGGCAGCGGCCAGTACGGCGGCCTGCAGTTCACCCAGGAGCAGTGGAGCAACGCCGGCGGCCTCGACTTCGCCGAGCGGGCCGACCTGGCGAGCCGTTCCCAGCAGATCGCCGTGGCCGAGCGGGTGCTGGCCTCCCAAGGGCCCGAGGCGTGGCCGCTGTGCGCGGCCTCGGCCGGACTGGACGGACAGGGCCCCGCGGCCGAGGTCGACCCCGGTCTGCCCGGCGGTTCGCAGGCCGGCACCGCGCCGTCCCGCCCGGACCACAGCGTCCCCACCACCGGGGCCGGCAAGCCGTCCACGGACTTCGGTGCCCCGACGCAGCCCGCGCCCAGCCCGTCGTTCGCGCTCCCCGAGGGCCCGCTCGCGCCCTCCCTCGGACTGCCCGTCATGCCCTCGCCGGACGACCCGGAGGCGACCCCGGCCCCGGTCGAGCCGACCGAGCCGACGGCCCCCGTGAGCCCGGACGCGCCCACCACGCCGCCCGTCACCCCGCCGACCACCCCGGGCCTGCCCCCGGTCACCCCCGGGGCCCCCGTGACCCCGGCCGACCCGACGGCCCCGGCCGACCCGACGGCCCCCGTGACCCCCGAGGCCCCGGCCGACCCCACCGCACCGCCCGCAACGGCCCCCGAGGGCAGCGGCAAGCACCGCGGCGCTCCGGCCGTCGAGGCTCCGGGCGCGCCTGACGCCCCGTCGGAGCCCACCTACACCGTCCAGGCGGGCGACAGCCTGACGGCCATCGCGAACGCCAAGGGACTCAAGGGCGGCTGGAACGCGCTCTACGAGGCCAACGAGCAGGTCATCGGCGAGAACGCCGATCTGATCAAGCCCGGTCAAAACCTGGATCTAAGCGCCGAATAGGGGCACTTCAGGCGGCCGGAAAGAGTTGATTGTCCGTTTTCTGTAAGTGAGACATGTGTCTCTTCCGGTCAACTGGCGTGTCCCGCCCGGGGGCTTCCGCAAACCCCGCTCCCACCTGCGCAAACACCAGTAAAGGGAGTGCAAGTAGGGGTCGTTTCTCCCCGATGGAGCTCGTTGAACATCGGGGAGGGACCTGTCTACCTTCTGAATCGCTCGCCACCGCGAGCTCCTTCGACCGCATCGCCGAATCCTGCCGGCGGACGGGGGGAACAGTCGTCGCGTCAAGCGCCGAAGGCAGGAGCGGGGGAACCAAGGTAGGCGCCGGGAGCGGCCGTTGAGAGACGGTCACGCCACCGGCTAGGGGTTAAGACGTGCGCTAGGTCGCACGGCCGGGCAACTCACTCGCCCGAACCCGACAGCTCACCTCGTAGGCGTCGGTGAGGAGAAACTCCATGCTGCTTTCCGGCAAGGGCAAGCACCGCCGCGGTTCCAAGGCCGTCCGCATCGTCACGCTCGCCGGTGTCGCCGGTGTGGCCGTCGCCGCGCCCCTGATGGCCGCGGGCACCGCCAGCGCCGCCACCGCGTCCGAGTGGGACAAGGTCGCGCAGTGCGAGTCCGGCGGCAACTGGGCCATCAACACGGGCAACGGCTACTACGGCGGCCTGCAGTTCTCGTCCTCCACCTGGGCCGGCTACGGCGGCAAGGCGTACGCGCCGCAGGCCAACCAGGCCTCGAAGGCCCAGCAGATAGCCGTCGCGGAGAAGGTCCTCAAGGGCCAGGGCAAGGGTGCCTGGCCGCACTGCGGCAAGGGTCTGTCGAACTCCTCCTACACCGGTGGCGGCGCGACCGAGGCCGCCCCCAAGCAGGAGAAGAAGACCGAGCCCAAGAAGACCCAGCCGAAGAAGACCGAGCCGAAGAAGACGGAGCCGAAGCGCGCCGAGGCTCCGACCACCCGTTCCGAGCGCTCCGAGGCCCCGGCCCCGAAGACCGGCAACGGCTCGTACGAGGTCAAGTCCGGTGACACCCTGGGCACCATCGCCGACGCCAACGGCGTGCAGGGCGGCTGGCAGAAGCTGTTCGAGCTGAACAAGGACATCGTCTCGGACGCCGACCTGATCTTCCCGGGTCAGAAGCTGAAGCTCAGCTGAACACCGCGGCAATAGCCGCGGCGTCCCAGAGCAACACGTACTCCCTCCACCGCCCGGCGCGTCTGTCCCTACGCGCCGGGCGGTGGTGTGTGCGCCGGCGGAACCGCCGTGATCAAGAGTCCTATGTCCCGGAAGAGGGGTATTCGGACCCTTTTTCGTCCCAGGACCCGGGCGGTCGGCCGGCCCAGCGCCCGGAGCCGGTTAGGCTCTAGGCGGCAAGGCCATCCCACGGCCTGATGCCACCGCACACCCAGCGTCACATCCCAGAAGGAGATGCTCGTGCCGTCCATCGACGTCGTCGTAGCCCGGGAAATCCTGGACTCCCGAGGCAACCCCACGGTCGAGGTCGAGGTGGGCCTCGACGATGGCAGCACCGGCCGTGCTGCAGTTCCGTCCGGCGCCTCCACCGGTGCCTTCGAGGCCATCGAGCTCCGTGACGGTGACCCCAACCGTTACATGGGCAAGGGTGTCGAGAAGGCCGTCCTCGCCGTCATCGAGCAGATCGGCCCGGAGCTCGTCGGCTACGACGCCACCGAGCAGCGCCTGATCGACCAGGCCATGTTCGACCTGGACGCCACCGACAACAAGGGCTCGCTCGGCGCCAACGCCATCCTCGGCGTCTCCCTCGCCGTCGCGCACGCCGCGTCCGAGGCCTCGGACCTCCCGCTCTTCCGCTACCTCGGCGGCCCGAACGCGCACCTGCTGCCCGTTCCGATGATGAACATCCTCAACGGCGGGTCCCACGCGGACTCCAACGTGGACATCCAGGAGTTCATGATCGCCCCGATCGGCGCGGAGTCCTTCTCCGAGGCGCTGCGCTGGGGTGCCGAGGTCTACCACACCCTCAAGAAGGTGCTCCACACCAAGGGCCTGTCCACCGGCCTCGGTGACGAGGGCGGCTTCGCCCCGAACCTGGAGTCCAACCGCGCCGCGCTCGACCTCATCGTCGAGGCCATCAAGCAGGCCGGCTACGTCCCGGGCAAGGACATCGCGCTCGCGCTCGACGTCGCCGCGTCCGAGTTCTACAAGGACGGCAAGTACGAGTTCGAGGGCCAGTCCCGCTCGGCCGCCGAGATGACCGAGTACTACGAGGAGCTCGTCTCCGCGTACCCGATGGTCTCCATCGAGGACCCGCTGTACGAGGACGACTGGGCCGGCTGGAAGACCCTCACCGACAAGCTGGGCACCAAGGTCCAGATCGTCGGCGACGACCTCTTCGTGACCAACCCGGAGCGCCTGGCCCGCGGTATCGAGGAGGGCTCCGCCAACGCCCTGCTCGTGAAGGTGAACCAGATCGGTTCGCTGACCGAGACCCTCGACGCCGTCGAGATGGCCCAGCGCAACGGCTTCAAGTGCATGATGTCGCACCGCTCCGGTGAGACCGAGGACGTCACCATCGCCGACCTCGCCGTCGCCGTGAACTGCGGTCAGATCAAGACCGGCGCCCCGGCCCGCTCGGACCGCGTCGCCAAGTACAACCAGCTGCTGCGCATCGAGGAGATCCTCGACGACGCCGCGGTGTACGCGGGCCGCAGCGCGTTCCCGCGCTTCAAGGGCTAATCACGCCCTCGCCTCCGTACGTCCCCGCACTCGGTCCCGTACCGTGTGCGGGGACGTAGTGCGTAGTGCGTACACAGGGGAGGCGGACCAATGGCCGGGAACCGGGATCGGTTCTCCACCTTCTCCACCGCGACCAGGCTCAAGCAGCTCGGCGAGCGGACCGCCGCGCATGTCTACCGGTCCCAGTCGCGCCGCCAGGTCCGCCGCAGCCGGCTCACCGGCCGTGCGGCCCTCCTGGTGCTCGTCCTCTGTACCCTGGTCGTCGCCCTCGCGTATCCGATGCGCCAGTACGTCTCCCAGCGCTCGGAGATCGCGGACCAGCAGCGGGCCGCGGCCGCCGCGCGGGAGCGCCTGGAGCGGCTCCGCGACGAGAAGGCCCGCTGGCAGGACGACGCCTACGCGGAGCAGCAGGCGCGCAAGCACCTGCACTTCCTGCGCCCGGGGGAGATCGGCTACATCATGACCGACCCGGGGGCCCAGGCGGCGGCCGAACGGCACCGGACCGGCCAGGCCGGCTCCGACCGTCCGTGGTACTCCAACGTCTGGGACGGCGTGGACAAGGCCGACCGCCCCGGCGACTGAGTCCGTCCGCGTCCGTACCGCTTCCGTCCCCCCGTCCCGTCCCGCACCGCACCGCATCCGTACCGCAGTACCCATCCACGAGAACGAAGAGACTTCCTCCAGGCATGCAGACGCCCCCGCCCCAGACCGACCGGACCGAGCCGACCGACGCGGACATCGAGGCGTTCGAGCAGCAGCTCGGCCGCCCGCCGCGCGGGCTGCGCGCCATCGCCCACCGCTGTCCCTGCGGTCAGCCGGACGTGGTCGAGACCGCGCCGCGGCTTCCCGACGGCACCCCCTTCCCGACGCTGTACTACCTGACGTGTCCGCGCGCGGCCTCCGCGATCGGCACGCTGGAGGCCAACGGCGTGATGAAGGAGATGCAGGCCCGGCTCGCCGAGGACCCCGAACTCGCCGCCGCCTACCAGGCCGCGCACGAGGACTACATCCGCCGCCGCGACGCCATCGAGGTGCTCCAGGGCTTCCCCAGCGCCGGCGGGATGCCGGACCGGGTCAAGTGCCTGCACGTGCTGGTCGGGCACTCGCTGGCCGCGGGGCCGGGCGTGAACCCGTTCGGCGACGAGGCCCTCGCGATGCTTCCGGAGTGGTGGGCCAAGGGCGCCTGCGTCACCCCGTGCGGCGCGAAGGCGGACGACGGGGAGCCGCAGGCGTGACCCGGGTCGCGGCCGTCGACTGCGGCACCAACTCCATCCGCCTCCTGGTCGCCGACTGCGACCCCGCCACCGGCGAGCTGGTCGAACTGGACCGGCGGATGACCGTCGTCCGGCTCGGCCAGGGCGTGGACAAGACCGGCCGACTGGCGCCGGAGGCGCTGGAGCGCACCTTCGCGGCCTGCCGCGCGTACGCGGCGGTCATCAAGGAGCTCGGCGCGGAGAAGATCCGCTTCGTGGCGACCTCGGCCTCCCGGGACGCGGAGAACCGCGCCGACTTCGTCCAGGGGGTCTTCGACATCCTGGGCGTCGAGCCCGAGGTGATCTCCGGGGACCAGGAGGCGGAGTTCTCCTTCACCGGAGCCACCAAGGAGCTCGCCGCCCACGACCTGCCCCGGACTGCGTCCGGGGGGACCCCCATGGAGCGGCCGTTCCTGGTGGTGGACATCGGCGGCGGCTCGACCGAGTTCGTGGTCGGCGAGGAGCACGTGCGGGCGGCCCGCTCCGTGGACGTGGGCTGCGTCCGGATGACCGAGCGCCACCTGATGGTGGACGGGGTCGTCAGCGATCCGCCGAGCGCGGCGCAGGTGGCCGCCGTACGGGCCGACATCGAGGCGGCGCTGGACCTGGTGGAGCAGACGGTTCCGCTGGCGCAGGCCCGCACCCTGGTGGGCCTGGCCGGCTCGGTGACCACGGTCGCCGGGATCGCCCTCGGCCTGCCGGAGTACACCTCCTCGGCGATCCACCACTCCCGGATCGGCTACGAGCAGGTCCGGGAGATCAGCGAGCGCATGCTGACCTCGACCCACGCCGAGCGCGCGGCCATCCCCGTGATGCACCCGGGCCGGGTGGACGTGATCGGCGCCGGCGCGCTGGTCCTCCTGGCGATCATGGAGCGCATCGGCGCCGCGGAGGTCGTCGTCTCGGAGCACGACATCCTCGACGGGATCGCCTGGTCCGCTGCCTGAACGGCGGGCGGGTGAGGGGCTGTAGAGGGCTCGGAAGGGTCCTCCGCAGGGGTCCGCGGGGGGCTTTGGCCCCGTGATCCACATGAACTTCGTGAAGTTCTTCACAAGGAAAAGAGGCCTGAGGGGCCGACGGAGAGGCCTTTCGGGCCCCTCCCGAGGCCCGCAGGCCCTTTTTCGTGGCCGTTCGTGCGATCGGCGGACGCGACGGGTTCCGTGTCGGAGGTATGGACGAAGCCCGGTGGTCCAGTCCGGTTGAGGGCCTGGAGGCCAGTTCAGGACGGGTGAACAACGACTCCCGTTACACCGTGGTTCCCGTTGCGCGCCATGACCTCCGTCACGTGGGCGGCGGAGTGTAGCAGAGGCCTCCGGTCACCTTGTGAAGGGGCTCACGAGCGACACCCCATCGGGTGCTGGATACTCGTTCACATGAGCACCACGGAGCGTCCCAGGATCCTCGTTGTAGGAGGTGGGTACGTAGGCCTGTACGCAGCCAAGCGCATCATGAAGAAGATGCGCTACGGCGAGGCGACCGTCACGGTCGTCGACCCGCGCTCGTACATGACCTACCAGCCCTTCCTCCCCGAAGTGGCCGCAGGCAGCATCTCGCCTCGGCACGTCGTCGTCCCGCTGCGACGCGTGCTGCCCAAGGCAGAGGTACTCACCGGCCGGGTCACCAGCATCGACCAGGACCGCAAGGTCGCCGTCGTCACGCCGCTGGTCGGCGAGGCGTACGAGCTGCCCTTCGACTACCTGGTGATCGCGCTCGGCGCCGTCTCCCGCACCTTCCCGATCCCCGGCCTCGCCGAACAGGGCATCGGCATGAAGGGCGTCGAGGAGGGCATAGGCCTGCGCAACCACGTCCTCGAGCAGCTGGACAAGGCCGAGTCCACGACGGACGAGAACGTCCGCCGCAAGGCCCTCACCTTCGTCTTCGTCGGCGGCGGCTTCGCCGGTGCGGAGACCATAGGCGAGGTCGAGGACATGGCCCGCGACGCCGCGAAGTACTACTCCACGATCAAGCGCGAGGACATGCGCTTCATCCTGGTCGACGCGGCCGACAAGATCCTTCCCGAGGTCGGGCCCAAGCTGGGCACCTGGGGCAAGGAGCACCTCGAGTCCCGCGGCATCGAGATCTACCTCAACACCTCCATGGACTCCTGCGTGGACGGCCACGTGGTGCTGAAGAACGGCCTCGAGGTCGATTCCAACACCATCGTCTGGACCGCGGGCGTCAAGCCCAACCCGGTCCTGGCCCGCTACGGCCTGCCGCTCGGCCCGCGCGGCCACGTGGACGCCGAGCCGACCCTCCAGGTCAAGGGCACGGACTACATCTGGACCGCCGGCGACAACGCCCAGGTGCCCGACGTCGCCTCCCGCAAGGCCGGCATCGAGAACGCCTGGTGCCCGCCGAACGCCCAGCACGCGCTGCGCCAGGCCAAGGTCCTCGGCGACAACGTCATCTCGGGCATGCGGGGCTTCCCGCAGTCGGAGTACTCGCACTCCAACAAGGGTGCGGTGGCGGGCCTCGGCCTCCACAAGGGCGTCGCGATGATCGTCATGGGCAAGATGAAGATCAAGCTCAAGGGCCGGCTCGCCTGGTACATGCACCGTGGCTACCACGGCATGGCCATGCCGACCTGGAACCGCAAGATCCGCGTCTTCGCCGACTGGACCCTCGGCATGTTCCTCAAGCGCGAGGTCGTCTCCCTCGGCGCGCTGGAGACCCCGCGCGAGGAGTTCTACGAGGCCGCCAAGCCGGCTCCGGCCGCCGCCGCGGCTCCGGCCCAGAAGGCCAAGGCCTCCTGACCCGGGCCTGACCGGAACACCCCCAGCACGTCCCCGAAGGGGCCGTCCGCCATCCGTGGTGCGGACGGCCCCTTCGGCATGTCCGGGCCCGGGAATGGGTAGCCCACCCAGTCGGAGCTTTCTGGAGGTGCCTACGATGACCGACGCCGCGCCGCGGCTGGCCGCACTCGCCGAGACCCTGCTGGGCGCCCCGCTGCCCGTGCGCATACGGGCCTGGGACGGCAGCGAGGCCGGTGCGCCCACCGGCCCCACCCTTGTGCTGGCCAACCGCCGGGCCCTGCGCCGCATGCTCTGGAAGCCGGGCGAGCTGGGCCTGGCGCGCGCCTGGGTCGCCGGCGACCTGACCGTCGAGGGCGACCTCTTCGAACTGCTGGACCGGGTGGCCGGCCTGCTCTGGGAGCGCGAGCCCCCCGCCGAGCCGACCCCCCGCGCCCGGCACGCCCGGCTCGCCCGCGCCGCCGGCACCGTCGAGCTGCTGCGCGACCCGGCCGCGCGGTCCGCCGTACGCGACCTCGCCGCGCTGGCCCGGCCGTGGCCCGCGCCCGCCCCGCCGCCGGAGGAGGCCCCCCGCCGCAGCGGGGCCGTCCACACCAAGGTCCGCGACCGCGCGGCGATCAGCCACCACTACGACGTCGGCAACGCGTTCTACGGGCACGTGCTCGGCCCGTCCATGGTGTACTCCTGCGCCTACTGGAGCCCCGGGGCGACCCTGGAGGAGGCCCAGCGGGACAAGCTCGACCTGGTCTGCCGCAAGCTCGCCCTGACGCCCGGAGCCCGGCTCCTGGACGTCGGCTGCGGCTGGGGCTCCATGGTCCTGCACGCCGCCCGGGAGTACGGGGTCCAGGCCACCGGGATCACCCTCTCGCGCGAGCAGGCCGCCTACGCCCGCAAGCGGGTCGCCGAGGAGGGCCTGGCCGACCGGATCGAGATCCGCGTCCAGGACTACCGGGACGTCAAGGACGGCCCGTACGACGCCATTTCCTCCATCGGCATGGCCGAGCACGTCGGCTCCGACCGCTACCGCGAGTACGCCCGCACCCTGCACGCCCTGCTGCGCCCCGGCGGGCGCCTGCTGAACCACCAGATCGCCCGGCCCCCGGAGCCCGACGAAGAGGCCCACCGCATCGACGAGTTCATCGACGCCTACGTCTTCCCCGACGGGGAGCTCTCGCCGCTCGGCAGCACCGTCGGCGAGCTGGAGCGGGCCGGCTTCGAGGTCCGCGACGTGGAGGCGCTGCGCGAGCACTACGCGCTGACCCTGCGCGCCTGGGTGGCCCGTCTGCAGGCCGGCTGGGACGAGGCCGTGCGCCTCACCTCGCCCGGCAGGGCGCGGGTGTGGCTGCTGTACATGGCGGCCTGCGCGCTCGGCTTCGAGCACGGCCGGCTCGGGGTCAACCAGGTCCTCGCGGTGCGCCCCGGGGCGGGCGGGGACTCGGGGCTGCCGCTGAGGCTGCGCACCTGGGGCGCGTGAGGGCCCGTACGGACCCGGCTGCGGCCCGGCCGCGGCGGCCGGGCCGGAGCGGACAGCGGGAAGGGCCCCGGGGCGTGTGCCCCGGGGCCCTTGCGTCACTCCTGAACCGCCGGTCCGCTACTCCGTCTTGATGGCGGTGAGCATGTTCAGCCGGGCGGCGCTGCGGGCCGGCCACATGGCGGCCAGGACACCGACCACGGCGGCCAGCAGGAGGAAGATGCCGATCCGGTCGTACGGGAGGACCAGCTCGTAGTTCGGCATGGCGCTCGCCAGCGTGGTGCCGACGGCCCAGGCGAGGAAGACGCCGATGGCGACACCGAGGACCGCGCCGAAGAGCGAGATCACCACGGCCTCCAGGCGGATCATGTTCTTGACCCGGCTGCGGTCGAGGCCGATCGCCCGCAGCATGCCGATCTCCTGGGTCCGCTCGAAGACGGACATCGCCAGGGTGTTGACCACACCGAGCACCGAGATGATCAGCGCCATGCCGAGCAGGCCGTACATGACGTTCAGCATCGTGTTGATCATGCCGCCCATCTCGTTGCGCATGTCCTGCTGGGTGGCGACGGTGATGGCCGGGTTCTTGCCCAGGGCGTCGACGACCTTCTGCTGGCCGGCCGCGGAGGCCCCGCCCTCGACGTTGACGTACACCTCGCGGACGTACTGCTCCTCGCTGTGCTCACCGAGGATCTTGTTGTCGAGGACGTACGGGGAGAGCAGGCCGTCCAGGTCCTTGTAGAGGGCGCCGACCTTCAGGCTGCCCTGCTGCCCGTCGTCGTACCGGACCTGGAGGGTGGAGCCGACGGTCAGGTTCTGCTTCTGGGCGGTCTTCTCGGCGACGGCGAGCTCGCCCTTGCCGAGGCTGTCCAGGGAGCCGCCCGTGACCTCGATGTTCAGCATCTGGCCGATGGTGGCGGGGGTGACGCCGGAGACCGACCGGAAGTCGTCGCCGACCATGAAGTAGCCCGCGGCCTGCGGGGAGACCGCCTTGATCCCGGGCGCCTTGGCCAGGGTCTCGGCGACCGACTTGTCCAGGCCGCCCATGTCGCCCGCCATGGAGACCCGGTAGTCGGCCTTCAGCTTCTCGGTGCTCATGCGGTCGACGACCTGGCCCACGGTGATGCCGAGCACCGACAGGGTGGTGACCAGGGTCAGCCCGATCGCCAGCGAGGCGGCGGTGACGGCGGTGCGGCGCGGGTTGCGCACGGCGTTCTGGGCGGCCAGCTTGCCGGGGACCCCGAACACCTTCTGCAGCAGCGGGCGGACGGCCGCGATGACCGGCTTGGAGAGCAGCGGCAGCAGCACGATCATGCCGATCAGCATGAAGAACGCGCCCGCGCCGATGACCATGCGGCCGTCGTCCTTGCCCATGGACACGCCGAGCAGGACCAGGCCGACGGCGAGGAGGCCGATGACGGAGCCGATCACGTTGCGCAGCACCAGGGACTTCGCGCTGGCCGGCAGGTGGGCGCTGCCCATGGCGGCGACCGGGGCGATCCGGCCGGTGCGCCAGGCGGGCAGCACCGCGGCGACCATGGTGACCAGGACGCCGATGACCAGGGCCGCGATCACCGTGGTCGGCGCGATCACGAGGCCGCCGCCGGGGAGCTTGGCGCCGAAGGAGCCGATCAGGGAGCGGATGCCGACGGCCAGGCCGATGCCGCTGACCAGGCCGATGGCGGCGGAGACGACGCCGACGACCAGGGCCTCGGACAGGACCGAGCGCATGACCTGGCCGCGGTTGGCGCCGACGGCGCGGAGCAGGGCCAGCTCCTTGGTGCGCTGGGTGACCAGCATGGTGAAGGTGTTGTAGATGAGGAAGACGCCGACGAAGAGTGCGATGCCGGCGAAGACGAGCAGCATGGTGCCCATCTGGCCGAGGCCCTCCTCGATGTCCTTGGCCTGCTCCTTGGCGAGCGCCGCGCCGGTCTGCGCCTTGGTGTTCTTCCCGTCGAGCAGCGGCTTGATCTCGGCCAGCAGCTGGTCGGCCGAGGCGTCGCCCTTGGCGCCGACCGACAGCTCCTGGTAGTAGCCGGGCTTGAGGTAGAGCTCCTGGGCGACCTTGGTGTCGAAGAGCACCAGGCTGCCGCCGGCCTGGACGGCGCCGTCCTGCGTGGTGAAGACGCCGGCGAGGGAGTACTCCTTGACCGGGCCGTTGGTGGCGACGCGGACCTTGTCGCCGACCTTGTAGCTGCCCGCGTCGGCGGTGGCCTTGTCGAGCGCGACCTCCTCGGCCTTGACCGGGCCGGCGCCCTGGACGAAGGAGTAGCGCGGGTCCTTGCCGTCCTTCACGGGCGTGTAGTTGGCGCCCTTGTTGGACCAGCCGGAGCCGATCAGCTTGCCGTTCTCGTCGCCCACACCGGCGAAGCCGGAGACCCGACCGGAGACGGACTCGACGCCCCCGAGGGCCTTGACCTTCTCGAGGGTGGCCTGGCTGATGCCCGGCTCGCCCTCCTTCTGGCCGTTGTCGTCGCGGCTCTGGCCGTACGAGGTGACCGAGACGGCCACGCCCTCGTAGCTCTTGGCGGACTGGCTGGACAGGGACTTCTTCAGGGTGTCGGTGAAGACGAGGGTGCCGGAGACGAAGGCGACGCCGAGGGTGACGGCGAGCACCGTCATCAGCAGCCTGGCCTTGTGCGCGAGCACGTTGCGCAGGGCGGTACGGAACATGGGGGTCTCAGTCCTGGGGCTGGAAGTCTGGTGGAGGGCTTCGGGGAGACCCCGGTCAGCTGGTGCGGCCCTTGGCGTCGAAGGCCTTCATGCGGTCCAGCACGCCGTCCGCGGTGGGGCTGGTCATCTCGTCGACGATCCGGCCGTCGGCGAGGAAGATGACGCGGTCCGCGTAGGAGGCGGCGACCGGGTCGTGGGTGACCATCACGACGGTCTGGCCGAGCTCGCGGACGGAGTTGCGCAGGAAGCCCAGGACCTCCGCGCCGGAGCGCGAGTCGAGGTTGCCGGTGGGCTCGTCGCCGAAGATGATCTCGGGGCGCGAGGCCAGGGCGCGGGCGACGGCCACGCGCTGCTGCTGGCCGCCGGAGAGCTGCGTGGGGCGGTGGGACAGGCGCTCGGAGAGGCCGACCATGCTGATCACCGCGTCCAGCCACTGCTGGTCGGGCTTGCGGCCGGCGATGTCCATGGGGAGCGTGATGTTCTCCAGGGCGGTCAGGGTCGGCAGCAGGTTGAAGGCCTGGAAGATGAAGCCGATCTTGTCCCGGCGCAGCTGGGTGAGCTGCTTGTCCTTGAGGGAGCCCAGCTCGGTCTCGCCGATGCGCACGGAGCCGGCGGAGAAGGTGTCCAGGCCGGCGACGCAGTGCATCAGCGTGGACTTGCCGGAGCCCGAGGGGCCCATGATCGCGGTGAACTGGCCCTGCGCGAAGTCGACGGAGACGTTGTCGAGGGCGACCACCTGGGTCTCGCCCTGGCCGTACACCTTGGAGAGGCCGGTGGCGCGGGCGGCCACGGCCTGGGTGGTGTGCGGGGCGTAGTTCGTGGTGGTCACGGAAGCGACTCCTGTCGGGGCGGGGGGCTGCGGACCGGCTTCGGTCCGCACGGCTGCGGGACGCTT
This sequence comes from Streptomyces sp. NPDC048270, assembly GCF_040652335.1. Lineage (NCBI taxonomy): Bacteria > Bacillati > Actinomycetota > Actinomycetes > Kitasatosporales > Streptomycetaceae > Streptomyces > Streptomyces sp. NPDC048270. The sequence continues at coordinate 58,918 of NZ_JBEZLV010000010.1, read as the reverse complement.
CCATCCTCGCCGCGCCCACCCCCGCCCGGGATCAGCCGAGGTGCCCGTTCGCAGGCCCACTGGAGTCTGACCGGCGGGTCTCCCGTCTCCTCCTCTGGTATGACAGGGCCCTGACGACCGGGCCGCGGCGCGGGGTGGCGGAGCGGGTGGCGCGCGGGGTGGCGCGGGCCCTCGGCGGGCCATCGAAATCCCGTCATTCCCAGCTCGGGGGTGATCGTCGCCCAGAACGGGCCGACCGTGCGTTCTCGTCTCTGACGACCCCTCAAGCGCCAATAAAATCAGACAACATCGGTTAGACGCCCCGTTGGCGGCGAGGGCGTTCCGGATAGGCTCGGCGCAGCGTTCAAGGCTTTTTCCACGGGGGCCGCCACGCCCTGCCCGGATGGTGGAATGCAGACACGGCGAGCTTAAACCTCGCTGGCCTTCGGGCCGTGCCGGTTCAAGTCCGGCTCCGGGCACTCCGTAGGTCGCGAGGGCCGGTCCTTTTATCCCCTGCGCTTCGCCATGCCTTCTCCTAAGATCCTCCTCCAGCAGTAGGGTGCTTTCTTTGCGAGCGCATTACTCTTGATGCAAGGCCGCGCTCGGTGGCCACGGAGGAGTGAGATGAGGAGCAGTAACCCGGTCTTCTCGCGACGGGGGTTCAGCCGCGACAACGGTGGCTACGCGGGGTTTGACGCGCAGCACCAGCAGGCCGGGACCGCGACCAACCCGTATGCGACGAACCCGTATGCGACCGACCCGGCCACGGGCATGCCGCAGGCACCGGTGCGCGCCAATGCGATGACCATGGACGACGTGGTGAGCCGCACGGGCATGACGCTCGGTGTGCTCGTCCTGACGGCGGCCCTGTCCTGGATCCTGCTGCCGGTCGACCCGGCCAACCTGGGCAAGTCGTACGCCATCGGCATCGGTGCGGCCCTCGTCGCGTTCGTCCTGGCCATGGTGCAGTCCTTCAAGCGCAAGCCCGTCCCGGCCCTGATCCTGGGATACGCGGCGCTCGAGGGCGTCTTCCTCGGCGTCATCAGCGCGGCCACCAGCACCTACCTGAGCCCGGGTGTCGTCATCCAGGCCGTGATGGGCACGATGTGCGTCTTCGCCGCCGTGCTCCTCGCCTACAAGATGGGCTGGATCCGGGTCAACCGGCGCTTCACCGGCTTCGTGATGGCCGCCGCCATGGGCTTCATCCTGCTCATGGTCGCGAACTCGCTGTTCGCCATCTTCGGCGGCGGTGACGGCCTCGGCTTCCGCAGCGGCGGCCTCGGCCTCCTGTTCGGTGCCATCGGCGTCATCCTCGGCGCGTGCTTCCTGGCCCTCGACTTCAAGCAGGTCGAGGACGGGCTGGCGTACGGCGCCCCCCGTGAGGAGGCCTGGCTGGCCGCCTTCGGTCTGACGCTGACCCTGGTGTGGATCTACCTCGAGATGCTCCGCATCTTCCAGATCCTCTCGGGCGACGACTAGCAGGACCGGCAGCCGCCCGAGCTGCCGTCCACAGCAGGGGGAAGGCCCCGCGAGCAGCTGCTCGCGGGGCCTTCCCGCGTTCGGGGGGACAGGGATCGCGGGGGCTCAGCCGAAGCGGCGTGCGGCTCTGCGCAGGTCGTACTCGTGGATGATCGCCTTGGCCTGGCCGTAGGACAGCTCGTGCGCGCCGCGCAGCCAGCTGACCTTCTCCTCGAACCGGACGAGGGAGGGGCCTTCGTCGACGGTACGGAGCCAGTCGGCGAGCTCACGACCGGTGGCCTGGGGGATTCTGTCGATCATGTTGCGGTGCGTCTGCTCGGAGAACTCTACGGACATGGGCGCCTCCGGAAGGGTTGCCGTGCTGTTCTCTTCACGCCACCGTGCCGGAGAGTTCGCCCGTTGGCAATGGTGCCGGGACGGCGCGTAAGGTCGGCCGGGTGCTTGATACTTCGCCCCTGACCGCCGTCGTGGAACGCTTCGCCGACCGGCTGCGGGCCGCCCCGCAGAGCCGCCTCCAGCAGGGAGCCGCGGCCGCGGCGCTGGAGCTGGCCCGGGAGCTCGCCGCGCGGGCGCGGGACCTCGAGGGCCTCCCGCCGCGGGAGATGCCGGACGCGGGGATCTTCGTCGTCGGGGACCAGGTGGCGGTGGCCGGGCGGGACCTCGCCGAGGCGCTGCGCTCCGTACCGGACCCCGACAGCGCGAAGGCCCCGTCCGAGGTGCTGGACGAGGCCGTGCGACGGGTGGAGCAGGCGGAAGTCAGAGCGATGCGATGACGCGGTCCGCGAGGATGTAGACGTTGCTGTCCGGGTCCTCGGCGTCCCCGCAGGAGAAGGTGAGCGCGTAGGCGCCGGAGATGCCCGAGCCGCCCAGCAGCACCGGGGCGGTGCCCGAGCGCAGGGCCTCGGCGAGCCGCTCCGCGGTCTCCCGGTGCCCCGGGGTCATACAGAGCGTGGTGCCGTCCGTGAAGACGTACACGTCCAGGGTGCCCAGCGGGCCGGGGCGGACGTCCGCGAGGGCCGTACGGGCCTCGGCGAGCTCCTCGAGGCGGCTGACGGTGCGCTCGTGGTCCGCGCCGTGGTGCGCCTGGACCGGTACGAAGTCGGGGTGCGAGGGGTGGCGCCGGCGGGCGGCGGCCAGCTCGGCCGAATCCTCCGGGTAGTCCTCGGCCGCGTCCTCGCCCAGCAGCGGCTCCAGACCGACCAGGTCGGCCTGCCGGGGCAGGAAGACCGGGCTGTCCTCGCCCAGGCCGGGCAGACCGCCCAGCAGGGCGCCGGGGGCGTCCCCGGCGAGGCGCGGGGAGGCGTCGGCGGCGTCACGGGCCTCCTGGGCGGCCCAGAAGGCCCGCGCCTCGGCCAGCTCGCGCTCGCGCTCCTCGGCGAGGGCCTCGGCCACGGCGGCTCGTATCTCGGCGGCGGGGGACTGCACGGCGCTGCGGGCGTGCGGCACGGTCGCACCGCGCGGGTGGACCGGCACGGCCAGCTCACTGCGCAGGGCCGTGACCTGCTGACGCAGACCGTGGACGGCGTGCAGCGCAGCAGCGCCCACGGCCGTGGCAGCGGCCGTGGTCAGCAGCAGGGCAAGAGACATGGCGCTCACTGACTAACTCCTGATTGATTCGATCCCCCGACTTCCTACATCAGCTTGACCTGACCTGGGAATGGCATGCAGTGCATTACGTCATGAATTGGACAGGCCTTTCGTCCCGAAGCTCTTGGCCGCATATGGTCTGACCTGCGTAAATGCCGATCCCCCAGGAGATAGGTCACATCCTGGGGGAGATTCGGTCACAGCTCGGCCGCGACGGGGTTGGATCCGGGCGTCAGTACGCCGCAAGGGATCAAGAAGGATCCCTTGCGGCGTCTGGAGAGCGACGAGCTCAGGCGCTCGTTTCTTCGGTCGCGCTGAGCTTCGCCACCGCTGCGGGCAGGTGCCGCCCTCGTACCTCGGGCGACCCCTACCCTCCGCTCCGGCTCAGCTCAGCCGCTCGATGACCATGGCCATGCCCTGGCCGCCGCCCACGCACATGGTCTCGAGGCCGAACTGCTTGTCGTGGAACTGCAGGCTGTTGATCAGCGTGCCGGTGATGCGGGCACCGGTCATCCCGAACGGGTGACCGACGGCGATGGCTCCGCCGTTGACGTTCAGCTTGTCCAGCGGGATCTCCAGGTCCCGGTAGGACGGGATGACCTGCGCCGCGAAGGCCTCGTTGATCTCGAACAGGTCGATGTCGCCGACCGTCAGGCCGGCCCGCTTCAGGGCCTGCTTCGACGCCTCGACCGGGCCCAGGCCCATGATCTCGGGGGAGAGGCCGGTGACACCGGTGGAGACGATCCGGGCCAGCGGGGTCAGGCCCAGCTCGCGCGCCTTGGTGTCGCTCATGATGACCAGCGCCGCGGCGCCGTCGTTGAGCGGGCAGCAGTTGCCGGCGGTGATCAGGCCGTCGGGGCGGAAGACGGGCTTGAGGCCCGAGACGCCCTCCAGGCTCACGCCGGCGCGCGGGCCGTCGTCGGTGGAGACGACCGTGCCGTCCGGGGTGGTGACCGGCGTGATCTCCCGCTCCCAGAAGCCGTTCTTGATCGCGGCCTCGGCCAGGTTCTGCGAGCGGACGCCGAACTCGTCCATGTCCTGGCGGGTCACGCCCTTCAGGCGGGCCAGGTTCTCGGCGGTCTGTCCCATCGCGATGTACGCGTCGGGGATCAGGCCGTCCTCGCGCGGGTCGTGCCAGGACGCGCCCTCGCTCTGCGCGACGGCGGCCGTGCGGGCCTCCGCGTCCGCGAAGAGCGGGTTGTGGGTGTCCGGCAGGCCGTCGGAGGAGCCCTTCACGGACCGGGACACCATCTCGACGCCCGCGGAGATGAAGACGTCGCCCTCGCCCGCCTTGATGGCGTGCAGGGCCATCCGCGAGGTCTGCAGCGAGGAGGAGCAGTAGCGGGTGATCGTGCAGCCCGGCAGGTGGTCCATGCCCATCTGCACGGCCACGATGCGGCCCAGGTTGTGGCCCTGCTCCCCGCCGGGGAGGCCGCAGCCGAGCATCAGGTCGTCGATGTCGCGCGGGTCCAGCTCGGGGACCTTGGCGAGGGCGGCCTGGATGATCGTCGCGGTCAGGTCGTCCGGCCGGATGTCCTTGAGGGACCCCTTGAAGGCGCGCCCGATGGGAGAGCGGGCGGTGGAAACGATGACGGCTTCGGGCATCGGGGCTCCAAGGGGGTGCGTCGTTGCGGGACCGGATGCGAAGTTACCGCCCCGTACGGTGGAATTCACCGGGCGGGGCGTGTGATACCGGTCGCTCCCGCGGGTGCCGGCGCTCCCCGCGGACCCCCGCAGGCCAACGGCCGCGTCCGCCGCTGCCCTGGCCCTGCCCGGGAGCCCGCGCACCGAAACCCGCACTCCCCGACCCGACCGGCCCGGACCCGACCGGACCGGACCCGACCGGACCCGACTCGACCGGCCCGGACCGCCCGGCCCGGACCCGAACCGACCGGCCCGGACCCGACCAAACCGCCCGGCCCCCGGCCCCCGCCCCACCCAGCCGTTCCCGGCCGGAGGCCCGGCGCTCAGGACGGGCCGGACACTCCCGTGGGCGAGGCCGCGGCCGACTCCGAGAGGTCCTCGCCGGGGACCCGCCGCTGGCGCCGGTGCTTGAGCAGTGCCCAGGGGCCGCGGGCCGGCGTGACCTCCGTGCCGGCCTGGCCGGCCGCGGCCGAGGCCGCCTTGGCCACCAGGAGCATGTCCTCGTCCCGGGACACGTCCAGCCGGTCGGACTCCGGCCACACCCCGAGCGCCGCGCACAGCGTCGGCAGCACGGCCATGGCGGCGGTCGCGTACCCCTCGGCCGAGGGGTGGTAGGAGTCCGGGCCGAACATCTCGCGGGGGTTCGCGGCGAACTCGGGGCCCAGCAGATCTCCCATGGAGACCGTACGGGCGCCCAGCGCGACCACTCCTATGGTCTGGGCGGCGGCCAGCTGGCGCGAGACCCGCCGGGCCACCCAGCGCAGCGGCTGGTAGACCGGCTCGATCGTGCCCAGGTCCGGGCAGGTGCCCACGACGACCTCGGCCCCCGCGAGCCGCAGCCGGCGCACGGCCGAGGTCAGGCAGCGCACCGACTGGGTCGGCGGCATCCGCCGCGTCACGTCGTTCGCGCCGATCATGATCACGCACACGTCCGGCGCCGGGGCGCCCTCGCCCGCGGGCCCGTCGAGCAGCAGGCCCACCTGCCGGTCCAGGTCGTCGGACATGGCGCCCGAGACGGCCACGTTGCGCAGCTCCACGGGCCGCTCCGCCACCGCGGCCAGACCCGAGGCCAGCAGGGCCGCAGGGGTCTGGCGGGCCCGCCGTACGCCGAGCCCCGCGGCCGTGGAGTCGCCGAGCATGCCCAGGCGCAGCGGTCCGGGGCTCTGCTCGGGCCCGCCGAACTCGCTCCCGTACAGCCCGTCCGCGCGCGGCGGATCGGGCAGCCCGGTCCCCACCGTGCGCTTGGCGAACTGCATCTCCGCCAGTACCAGTCCCACCGCGGCGACCCCGACCAGCCCGAGTCCGCCCCCGCCGTACGCTGCCCCCGCCGCGATCCGGCGGGCCGTTCTCGCCCTGGACACCCTTCAGGCCACCTCGTTTCCCTGCCTGCTCCTGATGACCTTCCTGCCCCGTACGGACGGTCGGCCAATCCCTTTCCGCATACTCTGGCCATGCCTCCCGGAGAACCCGTGGAGTCCCCTCCTTGGAGAACATGGTGCAATTCCACGACTCGATGATCAGCCTCGTCGGCAACACCCCGCTGGTGAAGCTCAACCGTGTGACCGAAGGCCTCCAGGCCACCGTCCTTGCGAAGGTCGAGTACTTCAATCCCGGCGGCTCGGTGAAGGACCGGATCGCCGTACGGATGATCGAGGCCGCCGAGCAGAGCGGAGCGCTCAAGCCCGGTGGCACCATCGTTGAGCCGACCAGCGGCAACACGGGTGTAGGACTCGCCATCGTGGCCCAGCAAAAGGGCTACAAGTGCATCTTCGTCTGCCCCGACAAGGTGTCGATGGACAAGATCAACGTGATGCGCGCGTACGGGGCCGAGGTCGTGGTCTGCCCGACCGCCGTGGACCCCGAGCACCCGGACTCGTACTACAACGTGTCCGACCGCCTCGCGCGCGAGCCCGGCGCCTGGAAGCCCGACCAGTACAGCAACCCGAACAACCCCCGTTCGCACTACGAGACCACCGGTCCCGAGCTGTGGGACCAGACGGACGGGAAGATCACCCACTTCGTCGCGGGCGTCGGCACGGGCGGCACGATCTCCGGTACGGGCAACTACCTGAAGGAGGTCAGCGGCGGGAAGGTCAAGGTCATCGGCGCCGACCCCGAGGGCTCGGTGTACTCCGGCGGTTCCGGCCGTCCGTACCTGGTCGAGGGCGTCGGCGAGGACTTCTGGCCGACCGCCTACGACCCGAACGTGACGGACGAGATCATCGCGGTGTCCGACAAGGACTCCTTCCAGATGACCCGCCGCCTCGCCAAGGAGGAGGGGCTCCTCGTCGGCGGCTCCTGCGGCATGGCGGTCGTCGCCGCGCTGAAGGCGGCCGAGGGCCTCGGCCCGGACGACGTGGTCGTCGTCCTCCTCCCGGACAGCGGCCGCGGCTACCTGAGCAAGATCTTCAGCGACGAGTGGATGGCCGGACACGGCTTCCTCGAGGAGGCCGGGCCCGCTGCACGCATCGGCGACGTGCTCAGCGACAAGGAGGGCGGCATCCCCTCCCTCGTCCACATGCACCCCGAGGAGACGGTCGGCGAGGCGATCGAGGTCCTGCGCGAGTACGGCGTCTCGCAGATGCCGATCGTCAAGCCGGGCGCGGGCCACCCGGACGTGATGGCCGCCGAGGTCATCGGCTCCGTGGTCGAGAAGGAGCTGCTTGCGGCGCTGTTCGCGCAGCGGGCCTCGCTGAACGACCCGCTGGAGAAGCACATGAGCGCCCCGCTGCCGCAGGTGGGCTCCGGCGAGCCGGTGTCCGAGCTGATGGCGGTGCTCGGCGAGGCGGACGCGGCGATCGTGCTGGTCGAGGGCAAGCCGACCGGTGTCGTCAGCCGCCAGGACCTGCTGGCGTTCCTGGCCAAGGCCGCGAAGTAGCCTGCGGCTCGCTCGGCGGGGGTCGCGGGGGCTCGGCGCCCCCGCGCCCCTCGGCGGCCGCGGGTCGCGGGTCGCGGGTCGCACAAACGGTACGGGCCCGACATGTTGCGGCAGCACCGGCTTAACACGGCTCCGGCACAGTGGTGGTCGTCGGCAGGAGCGGGAACGCTCCGGCCGCACCACCGAACGGCGTTGCGCACCTCCGGAGCGGCTCCCGGACCGCGTGGACGCCTCGGACGCGGACGGCCCTGACCCGGCCCGTGTCCGTCGCGGGGACCGCCGTCGTCCCGCCCCCGGTAACCCGGGGTGCGGCGGTCCCCGCGCCAACTCCTCCCAGGCCCCGCCGGGGCATTCCCAGCCCCGCCGGGGCCAAGTTCAGCCCCGCCGGCGTTTGAGGCGCGGGGGCCCGGGGGCAGCGCCCCCGCAACGCTGCCGCACCCGCCCGGTTGCCGAGCCTGCCCCGGCTCTCGGGGCTGCCAGGGGCATTCCCAGCCCCGCCGGGGCCAAGTTCAGCCCCGCCGGCGTTTGAGGCGCGGGGGTCCGGGGGCAGCGCCCCCGCAACGGCGCCGCACCCGCCCCGGTTGCCGAGCCTGCCCCAGCTCTCGGGGCTGCCAGGGGCCGATCCCAGCCCCGCCGGCGTTTGAGGCGCGGGGGTTCGGGGGCAGCGCACCCGCAGCGGTGCCGCGCCCGTGCCTACTCCGCCGGCCCCCGCCGGAGGCGCGTGGCGTGGATGAAGTTCACGCCGACGATGCCGCCCCAGGCGACCAGCAGGCCCGCAAGATGCGCCTGCGCGGCGGCGATCGCCGACAGCGGGATCGCCAGCACCAGCGTGACGATCACGAAGCCGAAGCGTTCGCCGAAGTTCCCCTCCGCCGGATCCGGCCGGCGGCCCCCGCCGCCCCCGCGGGCCGCGGACAGGCGTTGCTCGGCCAGCCGGCGCCGCACCTGCGTGTCGACCTTCTCGACGAACGAGTCCACCAGCGCGGCCTCGTACTCCGGACCCAGCTCCCGCCGGGCGTCCAGCGTGGCGTCGAGTTCCTTCTTCAGCTCTCGGGCGTGGGCGTCCATGCGCCCACCGTAGGAACCGCCGCGGGGGCCCCGCACTGGGGCTAGCCCCCGTATCCGCATCGCGGGCGCGGCTTGCCGAGCTGCATAACCACATGCAGAGTGCTCCGTGACTGAATAACCCACCGGGACGGAGGGGACGGGCATGAGCGACAGCCCGGCCGCGCGGCTGCAGAAGCTGTTCGAGGGGCACCGGCTGACGCCGACCCAGCGGCGTATCGCGCACTGCATGGTGCGCGGCGCCGCGGAGGTGCCCTTCCTGTCGAGCGTGGAGCTCGCCGAGCTGGCCGGGGTGAGCCAGCCCTCGGTGACCCGCTTCGCGGTGGCGCTGGGCTTCGACGGCTATCCCGCCCTGCGCCGCCACCTGCGCGAGGTGGCCCCTGCCGAGCGGCGGCCGGACGTCACGCACGAGGACGCGTACAACGAGTACCAGCAGGCGGTGCAGGGTGAGATCGAGAACCTGCGGCAGCTCGCGGCGATGCTGGCCGACCCCGCGCCGGTCCAGGAGGCGGGGCGGCTGCTGGCCGCCTCCACCCCGCTGCCGGTGCTGGGGCTGCGGGCCGCGTCCTCGCAGGCGCGCGGCTTCGCGTACTTCGCGGCCAAGGTGCATCCGGACGTGCGGCTCCTCGACGAGGGCGGTTCGATGCTGGACGACCGGATCGACGCGGCCGTCTCCGCAGGGGCCTCGGCGCTGCTCTGCTTCGCGCTGCCCCGGCATCCCCGGGAGGTCGTGGACGTGCTGGAGCGCTCCCGGCGGGCCGGGCTGACCGTGGTGACGGTCGCGGACTCGGCCTTCGCCCCGGTGGCCCGCCACTCGGACCTGCTGATCCCGGCACCCGTCGGGACCGGGCTGGCCTTCGACACGGCGTGCGCGCCGATGCTGCTGGGGCGGGTGCTGCTGGAGGCGATGGCGGACGCCCTGCCGGACGCGCAGGCCCGGCTGGAGGCCTTCGACGCCAGGGCCGCCGCCCGCGGGCTGTTCGTGGAGTAAGCCCGCGGCGCCGCTGCCGGGGGCTCCGCCCCCGCACCCCCCCGCCTCAAACGCCGGCAGGCTGGATGTTGGCTGAGCCGGGCCCGAAAGGCGTCTGAGGCGCGGGTCGCTACAGCAGGGCGTCCCGGAGGGCGCCGCCCGCCTCGGTCACGATCTCCGCGAGGGACTGGGCCGGCCTGGCCAGGCTGAAGCGGACCTCGGTCGACGGGGACACCGTGAAGCCGTGCACCGCCGGGCGCGGCAGGCTGTTGTAGCCGTAGTGGGCGGTGAAGAAGTACGCGCCCGTGTCCGGTACGCCGATCAGGTCGCCCGGCGCCAGCAGCGGCAGCTCCCGGGCGGTGGCGAGCAGGTCCCCCGCGAAGCAGGCCGGGCCCGCGATGTCCTGGGCCACCGGCTCGCCGCGCTTGGCGGCCCCCTTCGCGTCGTACGGCAGGATCCGCAGCGGCCACGCCGCCGGGGCGTAGACCGTGCGGGTCGCCAGCTGGACCCCGGCGTGGGTGAGGGCGATGGGCCGGGACCCGGTGGTCTTGGTGTACTCGACGCGGGCCACCACCAGCCCGTGCTTGGCCAGCAGCGACCGGCCGAACTCGGTGACCAGGCCGTACGAGCCGTCGAAGAGGGCCGGCACCGCCCCGCGCAGGGCGCGGACGTAGTCCGCGTAGGCCGGTGTGTGCTCGTCCGAGGCGAAGTTCACCGGCAGGCCGCCGCCGATGTCGAGGGTGTCGACCTGGCGGCGCCCGGCCGCCGCGTTGATCTCCTCGGCCAGGGCGTGCAGTTCCCGTACCCCTTCGGCGATCAGCTCCAGCGGGACGCCCTGGGAGCCGGAGTGGATGTGCAGCCGGGTCAGCCAGGGCCGGTCCAGGTAGGCCCGTACCAGCCAGGCGCGGGCTCCCGGGTCGCGCAGCGCGATACCGAACTTCGAGGTCGCGGTGGCCGTGGACAGGGCGTCGATGGTGCCCGCCCCGGTCTGCGGGTTGATCCGTACGCCGATCGGGGACGCGGTGGGCGCCGCGGCGACGAGAGCGTCGAGCCGCCCCAGCTCCTGCCGGTTGTCGGCGTTGACCGCGATGCCCAGGGCCAGCGCCTCGCGCAGTTCGGCCGCCGTCTTGGCGGGGGAGTCCAGGACGGTCCGGTCCGACCCCACCCCGGCCGCCCGGGCCAGCGCCAGCTCGCCGGGGCCGGCCACCTCGCAGCCGAGCCCGGCGTCGGCCAGCAGCCGCAGCACCGGGACGAGCGGGGCGGCCTTGACCGCGAAGGCGTGCAGGACGGGGGTGCCGGGGGCCAGCTCGGCGGCGAAGGTGGCGGTCAGGGCCGCGGCCGAGGCCCGGATCCCGGCCGTGTCCAGCAGGCAGACCAGGGGCTCCGCCTCCAGCAGCCCCTGCTCGACGGCGGCCCGTACGGCCAGATCGCGGCGCGCGGCGGCGCCTCCCGTGTCCATGTCGGCAGCCATGTCCGCCATCCCATCATCCGAAGGAGCGGTCCGCAGCTGTTGACTGAATCTATTCATGAGGCCAGGATGTGAATGGATTGACCAACATCGGAGGAGGCACCGCCATGTCAGGACCCCGCCCCGTACGTGCCGCGCGAGGCACCGAGCTCAGCACCCTGGGATGGCAGCAGGAGGCCGCGCTGCGGATGCTCCAGAACAACCTCGACCCCGAGGTCGCCGAGCACCCTGACAAGCTGGTCGTCTACGGCGGCACCGGCAAGGCCGCCCGCGACTGGCGCTCGTACGACGCGATGGTCCGCACCCTCCAGACCCTCAAGCAGGACGAGACGATGCTCGTCCAGTCCGGCCGCCCGGTCGGCGTGATGCAGACCCACGAGTGGGCGCCGCGCGTGCTGCTCGCCAACTCCAACCTGGTCGGCGACTGGGCCAACTGGGAGGAGTTCCGCCGCCTGGAGCAGCTCGGCCTGACCATGTACGGGCAGATGACCGCCGGATCGTGGATCTACATCGGCACGCAGGGCATCCTCCAGGGCACCTACGAGACCTTCGCGGCCGTCGCGGCCAAGAAGTTCGGCGGGACCCTCGCCGGCACCATCACCCTCACGGCCGGCCTCGGCGGCATGGGCGGCGCCCAGCCGCTCGCCGTGACGATGAACGACGGCGTCGCGATCTGCATCGACGTGGACCCGCGCGCGATCGAGCGCCGCATCGAGCACCGCTACCTGGACGTGAAGGCCGACAGCCTCGCCCACGCCCTCCAGCTGGCCGTCGAGGCGCGCGACGCCCGCCGCCCGCTGTCGATCGGCCTGCTCGGCAACGCCGCCGAGCTGCTCCCGCAGATGCTGGCCGAGGGCGCGCCGATCGACATCGTCACCGACCAGACGAGCGCCCACGACCCGCTCGCCTACCTCCCCGTCGGCGTCGCCTTCGAGGACATGGCCTCCGCCGCGGCCAAGGACCCGGCCGGCTTCACCACCCGGGCCCGCGAGTCGATGGCCCGCCACGTCGAGGCCATGGTCGGCTTCATGGACGCGGGCGCCGAGGTCTTCGACTACGGCAACTCCATCCGCGGCGAGGCCCAGCTGGCCGGCTACGACCGCGCCTTCGCCTTCCCCGGCTTCGTCCCCGCCTACATCCGCCCCCTCTTCTGCGAGGGCAAGGGCCCCTTCCGCTGGGCCGCCCTGTCCGGCGAGGCCTCCGACATCCACAAGACCGACAAGGCGATGCTCGACCTCTTCCCGGAGAACGAGTCCCTGCACCGCTGGATCAAGATGGCGGGCGAGCGCGTCCACTTCCAGGGCCTGCCCGCGCGCATCTGCTGGCTCGGCTACGGCGAGCGCGACAAGGCCGGCGAGCGCTTCAACGACATGGTCGCGAGCGGCGAACTCGCCGCCCCGCTGGTCATCGGCCGCGACCACCTGGACTGCGGCTCGGTGGCCTCCCCGTACCGCGAGACCGAGGCCATGCTCGACGGCTCCGACGCCATCGCCGACTGGCCGCTGCTCAACGCCATGGTCAACGTCGCCTCCGGCGCCTCCTGGGTCTCCCTGCACCACGGCGGCGGCGTCGGCATGGGCCGCTCGATCCACGCGGGCCAGGTCACGGTGGCCGACGGCACCCCGCTCGCGGGCGAGAAGATCCGCCGCGTCCTGACCAACGACCCGGGCATGGGCGTCATCCGGCACGTCGACGCCGGCTACGACATCGCCGAGTCGGTCGCCGACGAGCGCGGCGTCCGCGTCCCGATGCGCGAGGGTGACACCGCGTGAGCGAGGCCCCCTCGTTCCACACCATGTGGGCCGAGCTCGCGCCCATCGGCAGGAATGCCGACACCGGCGGCTACCGCCGCCACGCCTGGACCGGCGCCGACGCCGACTGCCGGACCTGGTTCCAGGAGCAGGCCGAGGCGCGCGGGCTGGCGTACGAGACCGACCGCAACGGCAACCAGTGGGCCTGGCTCGGCGACCCCCTCGCGGGCGACGCCGTGGTCACCGGCTCGCACCTGGACTCCGTCCCCGACGGCGGGGCCTTCGACGGCCCCCTCGGGGTGGTGTCCTCCTTCGCGGCCCTGGACGAACTCCGCAGGAGGGGCGCGGAGTTCGCCAGGCCACTTGCCATCACCAACTTCGGCGACGAGGAAGGGGCCCGCTTCGGCCTCGCCTGCGTCGGCTCCCGGCTCGCCGCCGGGCAGCTGACCCGGGAGAAGGCGTACGAGCTCCGGGACGCCGAGGGGATCTCCCTCCCGCAGGCCATGGAGGCCGCCGGGTACGACCCGGAGGGCATCGGCGCCGACCCCGAACGGCTCGCCCGCATCGGCGCGTTCGTCGAGCTGCACGTGGAGCAGGGCCGGGCCCTGGACCTGTCCGGGGACCGCGTCGGGATCGCCTCCGCGATCTGGCCGCACGGCCGCTGGCGGTTCGACTTCCGCGGCGAGGCCAACCACGCGGGCACCACCCGCCTGGTGGACCGCCGCGACCCGATGCTCACATACGCGGCGACCGTGCTGGCCGCCCGTACGGAGGCGGCCCTCGCCGGGGCCGTCGCCACCTTCGGGAAGATCGCCGTCGAGCCCAACGGGGTCAACGCGATCCCCTCCCTCGTGCGCGGCTGGCTCGACTCGCGCGCCGCCGACCAGGCCACCCTCGACACGGTCGTCACCGCCATCGAGAAGGCCGCCCGGGAGCGCGCCGACCAGGACGGCATCGACCTCGGGATCGTCCGGGAGTCCTTCACCCCGGTCGTCGAGTTCGAGCACGCCCTGCGCGAGGAGATGAACCGGATCCTGGGCGGGGCCGTCCCCGTCCTCGGCACCGGGGCGGGACACGACGCCGGAATCCTCTCCGCGGCGGTCCCGACCGCGATGCTGTTCGTACGGAACCCCACCGGCGTCTCCCACTCCCCGAAGGAGTTCGCCGCGGAGGACGACTGCGTGGCCGGAGTCCTCGCCCTGGCCGACGTACTGGAAGGTCTCGCATGCAGCTGAAGGGGCACGTGGTGACCGCGGAGAAGACGTACTGGCTGGAACACGCCTGGCTCGGCACCCACGTCGAGCCGGGCGTCGCCCTGGACGTGTCGGCCGACGGCCGCATCGCGGGCCTGCGCACCGGCGCCGACGCCCCGCCGCCCGGTGCGGAGATCCTGCGCGGCCTGACCCTCCCGGGCCTGGCCAACGCGCACTCCCACGCCTTCCACCGGGCCCTGCGCGGCACGGTGCAGGTGGGCTCCGGCACCTTCTGGACCTGGCGCGACCTCATGTACAAGGTCGCCCAGAACCTCACCCCCGACAGCTACTTCGAGCTCGCCCGGGCCGTGTACGCGGAGATGGCGCTGGCCGGCATCACGAACGTCGGCGAGTTCCACTACGTCCACCACGCCCCGGGCGGCGCCCCCTACGCCGACCCGAACGCGATGGGCGAGGCCCTGATCGAGGCCGCCGCCGCGGCCGGCATCCGGATCACCCTCCTCGACACCGCCTACCTCTCGGCGGGCTTCGGCGAGGCCCCCGACCCGCACCAGCTGCGCTTCTGCGACGGCACCGCCGACGCGTGGGCGGAGCGCGCGAGCGCGCTGAAGCCCCGCGGCCACGCCCTGATCGGCGCGGCGGTCCACTCGGTGCGCGCCGTCCCGGCCGCGCAGCTGGCGACCGTCGCCGCCTGGGCGCAGGAGCGCCGGGTCCCGCTGCACGTCCACCTCTCGGAGCAGACCGCCGAGAACGACGCCTGCCAGGCCGCGCACGGCCGGACCCCGACGCAGCTCCTCGCCGACCACGGAGTGCTCGGCCCGCGCACCACCGGCGTCCACAACACGCACCTGACCGACGCGGACATCGCCCTCCTCGGCGGCACCGCCACCGGCACGTGCATGTGCCCCACCACGGAGCGGGACCTCGCCGACGGCATCGGCCCGGCGACCCGCCTCCAGCAGGCGGGCAGCCCGCTGTCCCTCGGCAGCGACAGCCACGCGGTCATCGACCTCCTGGAGGAGGCGCGGGCGATGGAGCTGAACGAGCGCCTGCGCAGCCGGACCCGCGGGCACTGGACGGCCAACGCGCTGCTCACGGCCGCCACCGCCGACGGGCACGCGGCGCTGGGCCTGGGTGACGCGGGCCGCCTGGAGGCGGGCGCGCTCGCGGACTTCACCACGATCGCGCTGGACTCCGTCCGGACGGCCGGACCCCTGCCGCGCCTCGGCGCCGAGACGGCCGTCTTCGCCGCCTCGGCCGCGGACGTCCGGCACACGGTGGTGGGCGGCCGGCACATCGTCCGCGACGGCCACCACACCCTCGTCCCGGACGTCCCGTCCGCCCTTGCCTCCGCCATCGCGACCCTCCGCGCCTGACCGCTGCGCCCGCGGCGGGCCCTTCCCCCACCCCGCCCCTTCCCGAACCGGGGCTCCGCCCCGGACCCCGCTCCTCAAACGCCGGAGGGGCTGGACATCCAGCCTCGCCGGCGTTTGAGGCGCCGGGGGCCCGGGGGCGGAGCCCCGAGGGGTCCGGGCGGAGCCCGGTTTCGGGAAGGGGCGGGGTGGGGGAACAAACCCTTCGACCACCACGAGGAACCATGACCACCACCGCCATCACGAACATCGGCAGCCTCGTCACCAACGACCCCGCCCTCGGCGAAGGCCCCCTCGGCCTCCTCCAAGACGCGGCCGTCGTCATCGAGGGCGACACGATCGCCTGGGTCGGCCCGACGGCGCAGGCCCCGGCGGCGGACGAGGCGTACGACGCCACCGGCCGCGCCGTCATCCCCGGCTTCGTCGACTCCCACTCCCACCTGGTGTTCGCCGGCGACCGCACCGCCGAGTTCAACGCCCGGATGTCCGGCCGCAGCTACTCCGCCGGGGGCATCCGCACCACCGTCGCCGCCACCCGCGCCGCCTCCGACGCCGAGCTCGAGGCGAACCTGGTGCGCCACCTCGACGAGGCCCGCCGCCAGGGCACCACCACCTTCGAGACCAAGTCGGGCTACGGACTGACCACCGCCGACGAGGCCCGCGCCCTGCGCATCGCCGCCGCGCACACCGAGGAGGTCACCTACCTCGGGGCGCACATCGTGTCCCCCGACTACGCCGAGGACCCGGCCGCCTACGTCGACCTCGTCACCGGCGAGATGCTGGCGGCCTGCGCCCCGTACGCCCGCTGGGTGGACGTCTTCTGCGAGAAGGGCGCCTTCGACGGTGACCAGGCCCGTGCCATCCTCACCGCCGGCGCGGCCGCCGGGCTGATCCCGCGCGTCCACGCCAACCAGCTCTCGTACGGGCCCGGTGTCCAGCTCGCCGTCGAGCTCGGGGCGGCCTCCGCCGACCACTGCACCCATCTGACCGACGCCGACGTCGACGCCCTCGCCCAGGCCGCCGGCACCACGGTCGCCACCCTGCTGCCCGGCGCCGAGTTCTCCACCCGCGCCCAGTGGCCCGACGCCCGCCGCCTGATCGACGCCGGCGCCACCGTCGCCCTGTCCACGGACTGCAACCCCGGCTCCTCCTACACCAGTTCCATGCCCTTCTGCATCGCGCTCGCCGTGCGCGACATGCGGATGACCCCCGACGAGGCGCTCTGGTCGGCCACCGCCGGCGGCGCTCGGGCCCTGCGCCGCACCGACATCGGCGCCGTCACCCCCGGAGCCCGCGCCGATCTGGCCCTGCTCGACGCGCCCAGCCACGTCCACCTCGCCTACCGCCCGGGTGTCCCGCTCGTTTCCGGCGTGTGGCAGCGGGGTGTCCGCGTGCACTGACGAACGGTCAATTCCGGCCTGCCCTTTGTCTTCCCTCCGCAGGGCCCCGGGCGTACCTTGAGCCACCAATCTGATGTGTCGTCAGTAACTTGTGGTACCGAGGTCCGAGGGGAAGACGAAGGTGTCCAACCGGAAACGCTCCACCGCGCTCGCGCTGGCCTCCGCGCTGGCCGGATCGGCGGTCCTGCTCACCGCCCCCGCGGCCCAGGCCGCTGTCGTCGACGTGGCCTACGACTGCAAGACCCCGATCGGCGACAAGTCGGCGGTGTCGCCCATCGACATCAAGGCCGTCAAGGAGGGCGACGGCTACAAGCTGACGATGTCCTTCCAGAAGGGCGTCTCGTCCAGCCCCATCGAGCTGGGCAAGGGCGCGATGAACCCCAGCGCGGTCATCGTCGTCGGCGGAGCGGACAAGGCGTCCGTCCCGGTCTCCGGTCCGCCCAACCCCGAGGCCGCGCCCGCCAACACCCCCATCAAGATCACCGATCTCTCGGGCACCTACACCCCGAAGAAGAGCGGCAAGGTCACCTTCACCGCCGGCGTGCTCACCATCAAGGCCATGGGCACCACGACCACCTGCACCCCGGGCAACAGCCCGGGCCCGTCCCTGGAACTGGACGTCACCGCCGCCGGCGGCGGGGCCCCGGCCGGGGACGAGGACGGGGACGGCACCCTCCCGCAGACCGGCCCCACCGACTCCGCCCTCGCCCTCGGCACCCTCGGCGGCACCGTGCTGCTCTCCGGCGCGGCCGGAGTGCTCTGGCTGACCCGGCGCGGCCAGCGGGCCCGGTCCTGAACGGAGCACCCCCGGCCATGCCCGTGCTCCACACGCTCCGACGGCTCGGGGTGCCGCTCCTCGCGGCCGCCGCGCTGTACGCGGCCGCCGCGACGCCCGCGGCGGCCGAAGAGCCCGGCTGGACGGCCGAGCCCCTCGCCGGAACGGCCGCCGCCGCCCGGCCGGGCGGCGACCGCCCCTTCTTCTACCTCGCCGGACCCCCCGGCACCGTCCTCGAGGACCGCCTGGCCCTGGCCAACACCACCGACCGGGAGCGCACCATCACCCTGCGCGGGGCCGACGCCTACAACACCCCCGACGGCGCCTTCGCGGTGCGCCCGGCCCAGCCCGCGGCCGGCGGCCGCTCGCAGGGCCCCGGGACCGGCGCCGGGTCCTGGATCAGCTTCGGGGCCGGAACCACCGTGAAGATCCCGCCCCGCACCCGCGCGGTGGTCCCCTTCACGCTCACCGTGCCGCCCGCCTCCCCGCCCGGCGACCACCCCGCCGCCGTCGTCGCCACCGAGGCCGGCCACGAGGTCGGCGTACGGGTCCACCTGCGGGTCAGCGGCCCCACCCTGGCCGCCCTCACGGTCGAGGACGTCGCCGTACGGGGCAGGGGCTCGGCCGCCGTCGTCTCCTACACCCTGGTCAACCGCGGCAACGTGGCCCTCGCGCCCGAACTGGGCCTCGCGGCGGAGGGCCTCTTCGGCGAGGTGCCCGGCCGCACCGGCCGCGCCCTGCCCGTCGAGCTGCTCCCCGGCCAGCGGGTGGAGCTGACCGAACCGTGGCCCGGAGCCCCGGTCCTGGACCGGGTGGACGTCACCCTCACCGTCACCGCGCCCGGCGGCGCCCGCGCCACGGCCTCCGGATCGCGCTGGCTCGTGCCCTGGCACCTCGCCGGCTGGACGGGAGCCGGCCTGCTCGCCCTCGGCGGGACCACCGCGGCCGCGCTGTACCTCGTACGCGGCCGCCGGCCCGGCCCGGACCCCTCGCACGACGCGCCGCCCGCGGCCGGACCTGTCCCCGCACCCGAACACGAACTGACGGGAGCCTCCCGGTGAGAAGACTCGCAGCGCTGCTCGCCGCCGGGCTGGCCGTGTGCGCGCTGGCCCTGTTCCCGGCGCCCCCGGCCGCGGCCGACGAGGGCAAGGCCGCCGTGGCGCTCTCCCTCCAGGAGGCCGCCAAGGGCACCGAGATCACCGTCACCGGCACCGGCTGGCGGGCCAAGACCCTGGTGATGCTGCTGGTCTGCGGGCAGAACATGATCGGCGGCACCAACAGCTGCGCCAACGCCGACGGCGTGGCCGTGTCCGTCGCCGACGACGGCCGCTTCGCCGCGCAGCTGCCGGTGGTGGCGCCGCCCAAGCCCTGCCCCTGCGTCGTCAACGTGGCCTCCGTCAACGGGGACCAGTCCACCGTGGCCGCCGGGCTGAAGATCACCGACCATCCGGTGGCCGACCTGCCCGCCGCGTCCGGCACGGCCCGCCTCGCGATGCTCACCGGGGTCCGGCTGGAGGGCGACGACGGGGTGCTGACCTGGTTCGGCGCCCCGCCCAGCCGCACGTTCAAGGTCACCGTCGGCAATCTCGGCTCCGCCCCCGTGAAGGACCCCGTCTTCCAGCTCGGCACCGCCCACGGGGTGTTCGCGCCGCTGTGGGAGGAGGTCCGCTGGAAGGGCACGATCGCACCCGGCGGCAAGGCGGAGATCGCCCTGGACGCGGCCCTGACCGCGGGCGCCCACGGCGACTACACCGTCTCCCTCAAGTACGGCGAGACCGTGCTGGCCACCCAGCCCTGGGGCGTGGACCGGCCGTACGGGGTCCTGCTCTTCTGGGGCCTGCTCCTGCTGGTCGTCCCCGCCGCCGTGTTCCGCCTCGGCATGGCCGTCGTCGACCGGGTCCGGCCGCGCACCGCGCCCGCCGGCCGCCACCGCGGCGCCCGGGTCCCGGAGGGTGCGGCCGCCGTGACGGCCCGCCTGCCCAGGATCCCCGCCCTACGAGGACCCGCCCGCGCGGCCGCCGAGCCGCCGCCGGCGGAGTCCCCCGAGACCACCACGGCGGTCCTGCCGTGGTTCACCCCGGACAGCGCGCCGGAGACAGCACCGCAGACGTCCGCACCGTCTGAGAACCGTTCGACGACGAAGGGACATTCGTGAAGACCCAACGGAGGGTGAGCGCGGCCGTGGTCGCGCTGCTGCTCGGCGGCGCGGGTATCGCCATATCGGCTTCTCCCGCGGTGGCCGCCGAGGCCACGTTCAAGGTCAAGTGCGTTCCGCCGGCCGGCGGAGGCGACCCGGTGGAGGGCGAGACCACCGCCAAGATCACGGCCCCCGCCACCGCCAAGGTCGGTGACGAGGTCGAGGTGGTCTGGGAGACCGTCAAGCCCGCATCGAACAACACCGACCTGATGGACATCCCCAAGGACTCCGTGCAGCCCACCGGCTGGATCGCGGTCAGCGGCGGGGCGGGTGAGCTGAAGGTCGTCGGGGAGAAGAAGAACCCGCCGATCCCGAAGAAGGCCCCCATGGTCATGTCGCCCATGAAGGCCAAACTGAAGCTCACCAAGGCCGGCAAGATCACCCTGACCCCCGGCAAGTACGAGGTCGCCGTCACGTTCTCCTTCGGCACCTTCGTCACCAAGTGCGCGCCGACCGGGGAGGTGAAGGGCGGGGCGACCATCGACGTGGCGGCCGGCTCCACCGGCGGCACCACCAACGGCGGCACGACCACCGGCGGCACCACCAACGGGGGCACCACCAACGGGGGCACCACCAACGGAGGCACCACCAACGGAGGCTCGACCAGCGGCGGGGGCGGCGGCCAGACCGACTTCCCGGGCAAGGCCGTCGAGGTCGCCTTCGACTGCGGCCCGGTCGTCCCCGGGGGCATCAAGACCCCGGTCACGATCAACGCGAAGAAGAACGGCGGCAGCTACGACCTGACCGTCAAGACGGCGAAGGGCGCGATGGCCGCGCCCATGGCCCTGCCCGCGGGGGCCCTCAAGCCCTCCATGAACGTCAAACTCGGCGGCGCGGACAGTGGAACGGTCAAGGTCGCCGGCCCGGCCAACGCGGAGCCGATCGCGGACAAGGCCCCGGTCAGCCTCAACGACATGACCGGCACCTACAAGCCGGGCAAGACCGGCAAGGTGACGCTGAGCCCGGACCAGCTGACCATCGACGTCACGATGGCCCCGGGCTCCACGCCGATCAACGTGCCCTGCAAGGCCACCAGCAGCGGCGTCTCGCTGGAGCTGGACACCACCGCACAGGCCGGCGGCTCCGGCTCGCCCTCCACCACGGGCGCCACCAGCAGCGGCCCGGGCGGGCTCGCCGACACCGGCGCCGAGGACGAGGGCGGCATCAAGGCCCTGGCCCTGGTCGCCGGCACGGTCATCCTGCTCGGCGGGGCGGTGTTCACCTTCACCCCGTGGCGCCGCCTGCGCGGCACGCGGTAGGCGGTACGCACGGGCGCACCCGCCCGGGCGAACGCGAACGGCCCGGCACACCTTCCGGTGTGCCGGGCCGCTCACGTGGCGAGGGGGTGCGTCAGTGCACGGAGCCCATCATCGACTGGACCTTCTTGCGGTACGAGTAGACCGCGAAGCCCGCGAGCACCGCGGCGGCGGCCTCGAAGCCGATCACCCAGGTGCCGTTCAGGTCCACACCGGCGATCGAGAGCAGGCTGGTCGTGCAGTCACCGGCGGTGACCGCCAGGAACCAGACGCCCATCATCTGGGACGCGTACTTCTGCGGCGCCATCTTCGTGGTGACCGAGAGGCCGACCGGGGAGAGGCACAGCTCACCGATGGTCTGGATCATGTAGATCGAGACGAGCCACATGGGGGAGACCATGGTGCCGTCGCCCGCCATGTTCATCGGGACGATGAAGACGAAGAACGAGGCGCCGACCAGGACCAGGCCCATCGCGAACTTCACGATGGTGTTCGGCTCCTGGTTCTTGCGGGCCAGCCACAGCCACAGCCAGGCGAAGACCGGGGCCAGGGCCATCACGAACAGCGGGTTCAGCGACTGGTACCAGGTGGCCGAGAAGCCCAGGCCGAAGATGGTGTCCGCGGTCTTGGAGTCGGCGAACAGGGACAGCGTGGAGCCGCCCTGGTCGTAGATCATCCAGAAGACGGCCGCGGCGATGAAGAACCAGATGTACGCGGTCATCTTCGACTGCTCAGAGCCCGACAGGTCCTTGTCGCGCTTGATCCGCGTCAGGACGGCGATCGGGATGATCAGACCGGCCAGGGTCAGCGGGATCAGGGCCCAGTTCAGCGTGTAGTAGCCCAGCCAGACCACGGCGCCGTAGAAGACGGCGACACCGGCGACCCAGAGCAGGACCTTGCGGATGACCGCGGTGCGCTCCTCGGGGGACAGCGGGTTCGGGACCTCGCTGCTCTTCGGGCTCAGGTTCTTGGTGCCGATCAGGAACTGGGCGAGACCCAGGCCCATGCCGACGGCGGCGAGGGCGAAGCCCAGGTGCCAGTTGTGCTCCTTGCCGACCGTTCCGACGATGAACGGGGCGACGAAGGCACCGAGGTTGATGCCGATGTAGAAGAGCGTGAAGCCACCGTCACGGCGCGGGTCCTCCGGGCCGTCGTAGAGGTGGCCGACCATCGTGGAGATGTTGGCCTTCAGCAGACCGGAACCGGTCGCGACGAGGATCAGACCGACGAAGAACATCGCCTGGCCGGGAAGGGCCAGCGACAGGTGACCACCCATGATCACGAAGCCGGCGATCGCGACCGTCTTGCGGGCACCCCAGACGCGGTCACCGAACCATCCGCCCGGCATGGCCATCAGGTAGACCATGGAGACGTAGACGGAGTAGATGGCCGTGGTCGTGGCCGCGGTCATCGCAAGGCCGCCGCCCTGGCTGCCCGTGGCGGCGTCGGCGCCGCCCGAGACCAGGTAGTACACGAGAAGTGCGCGCATGCCGTAGTAGGAGAAGCGCTCCCACATCTCGGTCATGAACAGCGTGGCCAGGCCACGGGGGTGGCCGAAGAAGGTCGGTTCCGCGGACGGATCCGCCGAGTCCTTCGTCAGGCTGGAAGCCATGGTCGATCCTTGCTTGCTCGGGACGCGTGGCTTCGTGAGCCCATCAGCGCCCGGTGGGGGGTGGCCGGCACCGGCAGCGGAAGTCCCACCCCACGCCCGGGGGTCTCGTCCCCGCGGGGTACGGGGGCGAAGAGACATCCGTAACCGGGATCCACGCCCGGCCGCGCACCATCGCGCGGCGGGCCCGGCCCACAGGTCATTCACTGTCATCAAGCCCGGACAGGTCAGTCCGTCAAGACTGCCCGGTCCGGTCAGGACAGAAATAGAGACCTTCGGCGCGGTTTTCGGCACAAAGGTCCCTGAGGTAGTGCATCAGGCGTCTCGACACCATACGACACGACAGGGCGGCATAAGGAAGGACTTGAGATATGGATCACAGGTCGCCAGGGAACCGTCCGACCATATTCGAAGGTGGTTAATGGTTCATCGGCCCAGATAGCCAGGGGTGCTCCCGCAGCCCCCTCGAACCAGTCGCCTCGGACTACCATCACCCACATGACGCGTGTACTGCTCGCCGAGGACGACGCATCCATCTCGGAGCCCCTGGCCCGCGCCCTGCGCCGGGAGGGGTACGAGGTCGAGGTCCGCGAGGACGGCCCCACGGCCCTGGACGCCGGACTGCAGGGCGGCGTGGACCTGGTGGTCCTGGACCTCGGACTGCCGGGCATGGACGGCCTGGAAGTGGCCCGCCGGCTGCGCGCCGAGGGCCACGGCTTCCCGATCCTGGTCCTGACCGCCCGCGCGGACGAGGTCGACACGGTCGTCGGCCTCGACGCCGGCGCCGACGACTACGTGACCAAGCCGTTCCGCCTCGCCGAGCTGCTGGCCCGGGTCCGGGCCCTGCTGCGGCGCGGCGCCGCCGAGACCGCCCAGCCCCCCGCCACGCACGGCGTGCGCATCGACGTCGAATCGCACCGCGCCTGGATGGGCGAGGAGGAGCTCCAGCTCACCGCCAAGGAGTTCGACCTGCTGCGCGTCCTGGTCCGCGACGCCGGCCGGGTCGTCACCCGCGACCAGCTCATGCGCGAGGTCTGGGACACCACCTGGTGGTCCTCCACCAAGACCCTCGACATGCACATCTCCTGGCTGCGCAAGAAGCTGGGGGACGACGCCGCGAACCCCCGCTACATCGCCACCGTCCGCGGCGTCGGATTCCGCTTCGAGAAGAGCTGAGCAGCTCCCACGCCATGCGCCGCCGCCTGATCAACTCCACGCTCGCCGTCGTGCTCGTCGTGATCGCCGTCTTCGGCGTCTCCCTGGTGATCGTGGAGACCCGGACCATCACCAGCAGTGCCCAGGACCGCATCGAGTACGAGGCCCAGCGCCTGGTCGGCATCGTCGAGGCGAACGTCCTGGAGCGCGAGAGGGTCGACCCGCAGGCCTTGTCGGACCAGCTGGACGTCGGCCACCACGCCACGATCACCATCCCCGGACAGGCCACGGTGGAGGTCGGCCACCGGATCGACGAGGACGTCATCCGCGGCACGGCACGCGGCGAGCAGGGCGAGCTCGTCGTCGTCGAGGAAGCCCGCTCCACCGTGACCAAGGAGGTCGGGCGGACCCTCGCGGTGGTCGGCGCCGTCGCGCTGCTGGCCGTCGTGGCCGCCGTGCTGCTGGCCGTACGGCAGGCCAACCGGCTGGCCTCCCCGCTCACCGACCTCGCCGAGACCGCCGAGCGCCTGGGCTCGGGAGACCCGCGGCCCCGGCACAAGCGGTACGGGGTGCCCGAGCTGGACCGGGTCGCGGACGTACTGGACTCCAGCGCCGAGCGGATCGGGCGGATGCTGACCGCCGAGCGGCGACTGGCCGCGGACGCCTCCCACCAGCTGCGCACACCGCTGACCGCGCTGTCGATGCGGCTGGAGGAGATCACGGTCACCGATGACCTGGAGACCGTGCGGGAGGAGGCGACCATCGCCCTCACCCAGGTGGAGCGGCTCACGGACGTGGTCCAGCGGCTGCTCACGAACTCGCGGGACCCGCGGACCGGCTCGGCCGTCCCCTTCGACCTCGACGAGGTCGTCAAACAGCAGGTGGAGGAGTGGCGGCCCGCCTACCGCAGCGCCGGCCGCGCCATCGTGCGCTCCGGCAAGCAGGGCGTACGGGCCGTCGGCACCCCGGGCGCGGTCGCCCAGGTCCTGGCCACCCTGGTGGAGAACGCGCTGATGCACGGCGGCGGCACCGTCGCCCTGCGCACCCGGGTGATCGGCAACCAGGCCGTGCTGGAGGTCACGGACGAGGGGCCGGGGGTTCCGCCGGACCTCGGCAACCGGATCTTCGAGCGGGCCATCAGCGGCCGCAACTCCACCGGCATCGGCCTGGCCGTCGCCCGGGACCTCGCCGAGGCGGACGGCGGGCGCCTCGAGCTGCTCCAGGCGCAGCCACCGGTCTTCGCCCTGTTCCTGAGCCGGACGGCCCCGGAACGTTCGGAACCGGAGAAGACGGTCCGCTAGGCGGGCGTGTCAGCTCGCCGCGGGTTCGGGTTCCGGCTCGGGCTGCGGTTCGGGCCTGCGGCCCGGCAGCGGAGCCGGCCCGGGTATCGGCTCGACCTCGGCGGCCGACGGCAGGGCCTTGAAGACCCAGGTCCGGTACGACCAGAAGCGGAAGACGGTCGCGGTGCCGATGCCGATGAACTTGAACACGTTGGTGGCGACCGGTCCGTCCCAGCCGAAGCCGTACGTCGCCGTGTACAGCACACCGTTCTCGATGACCAGGCCGACCGCGCTGAAGGCGGCGAACAGGGCCAGCTCCCGGGTCCGGCCGCTCTTGGCGCGGTCCCGGTAGGCGAAGTAGCGGAAGCCGAGGTAGTTCGTGGCGATGGCGACCACGGTGGCTATCACGCTCGCGCGCACCACCTGGAGGTCGGTCGTGTGGCGGATCAGGTTGAAGACACCCAGGTTGACCAGCACACCCAGACCGCCGACGGCCCCGAACTTGGCGACCTCCCGCACGAGACCGCGTACGCGTTCGAGAACAGATCCGTTCCCCGGCGAGCTCATCTGAATGGTCAGTCCCTGTCGGTCACCGCCCCGCGCGGGGGCGTCCGCTGTTCTCCGTCAACCCCCTCATGTTAAGTGTCGCCCCCACGGTCCGTCTGTGCCTTCGGACACCGTGCGACGCACGGCACACCGGCGGGTCCGCGCCAGGGGCACGTCCGGATGGCGGAATACCGCCGGATACCCTGGAGGCGTGACGTTCCCGGTAGTCGGCATGGTCGGCGGCGGACAGCTCGCCCGCATGACCCACGAGGCGGGCATCCCCCTCGGAATCAAATTCAAGATCCTCAGTGACACCCCACAGGACTCGGCGGCCCAGGTCGTGAGCGATGTCGTCATCGGCGACTATCGCGACCTGGAGACGCTGCGCGCCTTCGCGCGCGGCTGCGACGTGATCACCTTCGATCACGAGCACGTGCCCACCGAGCACCTCAGGGCCCTGGAAGCGGACGGCATCCCCGTCCGCCCGGGGCCCGACGCGTTGGTGCACGCCCAGGACAAGGGGGTGATGCGCGCCAAGCTCGACGAGATCGGCGCGCCGAGCCCCCGCCACCGGATCGTGAGCGATCCGGCGGACGTGGCGGCCTTCGCGGACGAGGTGGGCGGTTTCCCCGTCATCCTCAAGACGGTGCGCGGCGGGTACGACGGCAAGGGCGTGTGGTTCGTGCGCACCCCGCAGGACGCCCAGGCGCCCTTCAGAGCGGGCGTCCCGGTCCTGGCGGAGGAGAAGGTCGAGTTCGTCCGCGAGCTCGCGGCGAACATCGTCCGCTCCCCGCACGGCCAGGCCGTGGCCTATCCGGTCGTGGAGTCCCGCCAGGTGGACGGGGTCTGCGACACGGTGATCGCCCCCGCTCCGAACCTCTCGGAAGCGCTGGCGGGCGAGGCCCAGGCCCTCGCCCTGCGCATTGCCAAGGAACTCGGCGTGACCGGCCACCTGGCCGTGGAGCTGTTCGAGACCCCCGACGGCCGCATCCTCGTCAACGAACTGGCCATGCGCCCGCACAACAGCGGCCACTGGACCCAGGACGGGGCCATCACCTCGCAGTTCGCCAACCACGTACGGGCGGTCCTGGACCTTCCGCTGGGCGACCCGCGCCCCCGCGCCACGTGGACGGTCATGGCGAACGTGCTGGGCGGGGACTACCCCGACATGTACGCGGCGTACCTGCACTGCATGGCCCACGACCCGCAGCTGAAGATCCACATGTACGGCAAGGACGTGAAACCCGGCCGCAAGGTCGGCCACGTCAACACCTACGGCGACGACCTGGACGATGTGCTGGAGCGCGCACGCCACGCTGCCGACTACCTCAGAGGAACGGTCACCCAATGAGCACCTCCGCCGCAGGCCCCGTCATCGGCATCGTCATGGGGTCCGACTCGGACTGGCCGGTCATGGAGGCCGCCGCCCAGGCCCTGGACGAGTTCGAGATCCCCTACGAGGTCGACGTCGTCTCCGCGCACCGGATGCCGCGCGAGATGGTCGCGTACGGCGAGCAGGCCGCCGACCGCGGCCTCAAGGCGATCATCGCGGGCGCCGGCGGAGCCGCCCACCTGCCCGGCATGCTCGCCTCGGTCACCCCGCTGCCGGTCATCGGCGTCCCGGTGCCGCTGAAGTACCTCGACGGCATGGACTCGCTGCTGTCGATCGTCCAGATGCCCGCCGGCGTCCCCGTCGCCACCGTCTCGGTCGCCGGGGCGCGCAACGCCGGTCTGCTGGCCGTACGGATGCTGGCCGCGCACGACCCCGACCTGCTGGGCCGGATGCGCGAGTTCCAGCAGGAGCTGAACGACCAGGCCACGGAGAAGGGCAAGCGGCTGCGCACCAAGGTCGCGGGCGCGGAGTCCTTCGGATTCGGCAAGTGAGCGCGGCGCAGCGCCTGGACGAGGCGCGCGAGCTGCTGGCCGAGCACCCCGTCGTGGACGGTCACAACGACCTCCCCTGGGCGCTGCGCAAGCAGGTCCGCTACGACCTGGACCAGCGGGACATCGCCGGCGACCAGTCGGCGTACCTGCACACCGACATCCCGCGGCTGCGGGCCGGCGGGGTGGGGGCGCAGTTCTGGTCCGTGTACGTGAGCACCGAGCTGACCGGCGACGAGGCGGTCAGCGCCACGCTGGAACAGGTGGACGCGGTCGACCAGCTGATCCGCCGTTACCCCGCCGACCTGGTGCGGGCGCTGTCCGCGGACGACATGGAGGCGGCCCGTGCCGAGGGCCGGATCGCCTCGCTGATGGGAGCCGAGGGCGGCCACTCCATCAACAACTCGCTCGCCACCCTGCGCGCCCTGCACCAGCTGGGCGTGCGGTACATGACGCTCACGCACAACGACACCATCGACTGGGCGGATTCGGCGACCGACGAGCCCCGGCACGGCGGCCTGACGGACTTCGGCCGCGAGGTCGTGCGCGAGATGAACCGCGTCGGCATGCTGGTGGACCTCTCGCACGTGGCCGCGACGACGATGCGCGACGCCCTGGACGCCACGTCCGCGCCGGTGGTCTTCTCGCACTCCTCGGCCCGCGCCGTGTGCGACCACCCGCGCAACATCCCCGACGACGTGCTGGAGCGGCTGCCGGCCAACGGCGGGGTGGCCATGGCCACCTTCGTCCCGAAGTTCGTCCTCCCCGCCGCCGTCGAGTGGACGCTGGCCGCGGACGAGAACCTGCGGGCGCACGGCCTGCACCACCTGGACACCACGCCCGGGGCGATGGCCCTGCACCGGGCCTTCGAGGCGGCGCGCCCGCGCCCGGTGGCCACTGCCGCCACCGTCGCCGACCACCTGGACCACATGCGCGAGGTGGCCGGGATCGACCACATCGGCATCGGCGGGGACTACGACGGCACGGCCTTCACCCCGGCCGGGCTGGACGACGTGGCGGGCTACCCGAACCTGATCGCGGAGCTCCTCACCCGCGGCTGGTCGAAGGCCGACCTGGCGAAGCTGACCTGGTCCAACGCGGTACGGGCGCTGCGCGACGCGGAGGCGGTCGCGCGGGAGCTGTCGGCGTCCAGGGGCCCGTCCAACGCGGTGATCGGCTGGTAGGGGCCGTCGGGGCAACGGGTGTGACCTGCGGGTTACACCCGTTTGCCACACCTGCCGGGCGACCCGGGCGTCCGGCGTGTCACGGTGGCACCATCTCTCCCTGCTGCCGCCGAGACCGGAGCGAACGCCATGGCCGACCTGCAGGATGAACCCCACTCCGTGGGCATCGGGGCGGAAGACCTCCCCGCCCCCACAGCGGTGACCAGCGCCCTGGAGCGGGCCGCCGCGCTGCTGTCCGCGCATCCCGTCGCGGACGGGTGCAACACGCTCGTCTGGACCCTGCGCCAGACCCCGTACCACGACATCGACACGCCCGACGCCGGTGTCGACACCGACATCCCGCGGCTGCGCGCCGGGGGAGTGGGCGCCCAGTTCTGGTCCCTGCTCACCCCGGGCGAGGCAGCCGACGACCAGGTGGTCTCCGACACCCTGGAACAGATCGACGTGGCGCTGGCCCTGGTGCGCCGGTACCCCGACAGCCTGTGCCTCGCGCTGACCGCCGACGACATGGCGGACGCCCGCAACCGGGGCCGCATCGCCTGCTTCCTCGGGCCGGTGCCCGGCCGTACGCTGACCGACTCGCTGAGCGCACTGCACGCGTTCCACGCGCTGGGCGTACGGATCTTCGCGCCGGCGGGAGCGCCCTGGGCCCGGCACGACCTGGAGCCCTTCGGCCACGAGGTGGTGCAGGAGGCGAACCGGCTGGGCATCGTGCTGGACCTGACCGGGTGCCCGTCGTTGACGGCCCGCCGGATCGCGGCGGCCTCGAAGGCGCCGGTGATCATCTCGAACACCGCGGCCGCGGCCCTGACCCCGCATCCGGCGAACGTGACCGACGAGGTCCTGCTGGCCCTGCGGGAGGCGAACGGCCTGGCGATGATCACCTTCGACACCGCCCGGACCGGGGACTCCCTGCACGCGGTGGCGGACCACCTCGACCACGTCCGGGCCGTCGCCGGCCCGCACTGCGTCGGCCTGGGCGCCGCCTTCGGCTCGGAACCGGGCGACCCCCGCCCCACGGGCCTGACGGACCCCTCGGGCTATCCGCGCCTGATCGCGGAACTCCTGGACCGGGGCTGGCCGGAAGCCGACCTGGCCCTCCTGACCTGGGGCAACACCCAGCGCGTCCTGCGCGACGCGGAATTCACCGCCCGCGCGGCCCACCACCGCCGCCCCGCGCCCACGCCCTTCTGACGCCCCGGGGCTCCGGGGGCAGAGTCCCCGGCAGCGGCGCCGCACGGTCGGGCACACGGCCCGCCCCCGCGCAGCGGCAACGGCCCGGCCCGTCCCCCGGCGCGGCCGGCGGGCTAGGCGTGCGGCCGGCCCATCGCCCGGTAGGTCCACCCGGCTGCCCGCCACACGGCAGGGGCCAGTGCGTTGCGCCCGTCCAGGATCAGCCGGTCGGTGACGACCCGGCCCAGCTCCGCCGGGTCCAGCTCGCGGAACTCGCGCCACTCGGTGAGGTGGAGGACGACCTCCGCGCCCCGGGCCGCCTCCACCGCGGAGTCCGCGTACCCCAGCGTCGGGAAGACGCGCCGGGCGTTGTCCATGCCCTTGGGGTCGTAGACGGTGACCTGCCCGCCCTGGAGGTGGATCTGCCCGGCCACGTTCAGCGCGGGCGAGTCCCGGACGTCGTCGGAGTCCGGCTTGAAGGTGGCGCCGAGCACCGCGACCCGCTTGCCGAGGAACGATCCGCCGACGGCGTCGCGCGCCAGCTCCACCATGTGACCGCGCCGCCGCATGTTGATCGAGTCGACCTCCCGCAGGAAGGTCAGCGCCTGGTCGGCCCCCAGCTCGCCGGCCCGCGCCATGAAGGCGCGGATGTCCTTGGGCAGGCAGCCGCCGCCGAAGCCGATCCCGGCCCGCAGGAACTTCGCACCGATCCGGTCGTCGTAGCCGATGGCCTCCGCCAGCTTGACCACGTCGCCGCCCGCGGCCTCGCACACCTCCGCCATCGCGTTGATGAAGGAGATCTTGGTCGCCAGGAAGGAGTTCGCGGCGGTCTTCACCAGCTCGGCCGTCGGGAAGTCGGTGACCACCAGCGGAGTCCCCTCCGACATCGGCGTCTCGTACACCTCCCGCAGCAGCTTCTCGCCCCGCTCGCCCTGCACGCCGATCACGATCCGGTCGGGGTGCAGGGTGTCCTGCACCGCGAAGCCCTCCCGCAGGAACTCCGGGTTCCAGGCCAGTTCCACGTCCGCGCCCGCCGGCGCCAGCTCCTCGAGCTTCGCGGCCAGCCGCTGCGCCGAGCCCACCGGCACGGTGGACTTGCCGACCACCAGCACCGGCCGGGTCAGGTGCGGGGCCAGCGAGGCCATCGCGGAGTCGACATAGGACATGTCACACGCGTACTCGCCGTGCTTCTGCGGAGTGTTCACACACACGAAGTGCACGTCTCCGAAGGCGCCGACCTCCTCCCAGGAGGTCGTGAACCGCAGCCGCCCGGAGGACCCCGGCAGCCCGGCCACGTGCGCGGACAGCAGCTCCTCCAGCCCGGGCTCGTACATCGGCACCCGGCCCGAGGCCAGCATCTCGATCTTCTCGGGGACCACGTCCAGCCCCAGTACCTCGAACCCCAGCTCCGCCATCGCCGCGGCGTGCGTGGCGCCGAGGTAGCCGGTGCCGATCACAGTGATCCTGAGGGGGGCCATGGGTGCTCCGTACAGTTGCTGGGGTGCGGCGGACCGTTTGCGGCCACTGAGCATAGTCGGGCCGGTCAGGGGGGACGTTCTCCGGTAGGTGACCCCTCTGTCACGCAACTCACGTGGGCCGTCCATACCGCCATCCGTGCACCGGCCACTAAGCTTGGGTTACTTAACGGTAGTTAGCATCACGCATCACCCTGGGGAGTGAGAGATCTTGGCGGGTTCTGCCGACTTCGACCTGTACCGCCCGGCCGAGGAGCACGACATGCTCCGCGAGTCGGTCCGCTCGCTCGCCGAGGCGAAGATCCTGCCGTTCGCAGCCGCGGTCGACGAGGAGTCCCGCTTCCCGCAGGAGGCCCTCGACGCCCTGGTCGCCAGCGACCTGCACGCCGTCCACGTCCCCGAGACCTACGGCGGCGCGGGCGCCGACGCCCTCGCCACCGTGATCGTGATCGAGGAAGTGGCCCGCGTCTGCGCCTCCTCCTCGCTCATCCCGGCCGTCAACAAGCTCGGCTCGCTCCCGGTGATCCTTTCGGGTTCCGAGGAGCTCAAGGCCAAGTACCTCGGCCCGCTCGCCAAGGGCGACGCGATGTTCTCGTACGCGCTCTCCGAGCCGGACGCGGGCTCGGACGCCGCCGGCATGAAGACCCGCGCGGTCCGTGACGGCGACTTCTGGGTCCTGAACGGCGTCAAGCGCTGGATCACCAACGCGGGCGTCTCCGAGTACTACACGGTCATGGCCGTGACCGACCCCGAGAAGCGCTCCAAGGGCATCAGCGCGTTCGTCGTGGAGAAGTCCGACGAGGGCGTCTCCTTCGGCGCCCCGGAGAAGAAGCTCGGCATCAAGGGCTCCCCGACGCGCGAGGTCTACCTCGACAACGTCCGGATCCCGGCCGACCGCATGATCGGCGCCGAGGGCACCGGATTCGCCACCGCGATGAAGACCCTCGACCACACCCGCATCACGATCGCCGCCCAGGCGCTCGGCATCGCGCAGGGCGCCCTGGACTACGCCAAGGGCTACGTCCAGGAGCGCAAGCAGTTCGGCAAGCCGATCGGCGACTTCCAGGGCGTGCAGTTCATGCTCGCGGACATGGCCATGAAGATCGAGGCCGCCCGCCAGCTCACGTACGCGGCCGCGGCCAAGTCCGAGCGCGTCGACGGCGACCTGACCTTCTTCGGCGCCGCGGCCAAGTGCTTCGCCTCCGACGTGGCCATGGAGGTCACCACGGACGCCGTCCAGCTCCTCGGCGGCTACGGCTACACCCGCGACTACCCGGTGGAGCGCATGATGCGCGACGCCAAGATCACCCAGATCTACGAGGGCACGAACCAGGTGCAGCGCATCGTCATGGCGCGCAACCTGCCGTAACGCGCCCGACCCGCACCACGCGACCGACCCCCGGCGGCCCGCCGGGGGTCGGTCGCGTCGCGGGGGCCTGGGACGGCCCTCCCGGGGGGCCGGGACGGCCGGCGCGGGCGCCGCCCGGCCCGCGGCGCGGGTTCGGCCAGGCATTTGGGGACACGCCGGGCACTACGGCGGCGCGGGTGCACGCCCGCGCGCCTTCCACGGCCTCCAGCCCTTCCGTGCCACTCGGATGGGCTAAATTTGGGCCTTCGTACGCAGGAATCGGTTGGGGAGAACGCACATGACGGAAGCGATCCTGCTGGTCGGCGGACAGGGGACGCGCCTGCGTCCCGTGACGGTGAACACGCCGAAGCCGATGGTCCCGACCGCAGGCGTGCCCTTCCTCGCCCACCAGATAGCCCGCGCCGCCGCCGCCGGCGTCACGCACATCGTGATGGCCACCTGCTACCTCGCCGAGGTCTTCGAGCCCTACTTCGGCGACGGGTCCGAGTTCGGCGTCCACCTGGAGTACGTGGTCGAGGACGAACCGCTGGGCACCGGCGGTGCCATCCGCAACGCCGCCCGGCTGCTCACCGGCGGCCCGGACTCCGCCGTCCTCGTCTTCAACGGGGACATCCTCACGGGCCTGGACATCGCCGGACTCGTCGAATCCCACCAGGCGGCCGACGCCGACGTCTCCCTGCACCTGGTCCGCGTCGAGGACCCGCGCGCCTTCGGCCTGGTCCCCACCGACTCCGAGGGGCGGGTGCTGGCCTTCACCGAGAAGCCGCAGACGCCCGAGGAGATCATCACCGACCAGATCAACGCCGGCTGCTACGTCTTCCGCCGCAGCGTGATCGACTCCATCCCGGCGGGCCGCCCGGTCTCCGTCGAGCGCGAGACCTTCCCCGGCCTGCTGGCCTCCGGCGCCACGCTGCACGGAGTCACCGAGAACACCTACTGGATGGACCTGGGCAAGCCCGAGGCCATCGTCCAGGCCTCCGCCGACCTGGTCCGCGGCGTGGTCTCCTCCCCGGCCGTCCCCGGCCGGCGCGGCGAATCCCTCGTCCTGCCCGGCGCCCAGGTGGCGGCCGGCGCCAAGCTGTCCGGCGGCACGGTCGTGGGGGCCGGCGCCCGGATCGAGGCGGGAGCGGTCGTCCAGGGCTCCATCGTCCTGGAGGGCGCCGTCATCGGCGCCGACGCCCAGGTGAGCGCCGCGCTGATCGGCGCGCGCGCCTCGGTGGGCGAGCGGACGGTGCTCGACGGCGCCGTCATCGGCGACGACGCCCTCGTGGGGGCCGACAACGAGCTCCGCTCCGGCGCCCGGGTCTGGTGCGGGGCGCAGCTGCCCGCCGCCGCGATCCGCTTCTCCCCGGACGCCTGACCCCCGAAGGGCCCCGGCAGGGGCCCCACGGGGCGTCGCAGAGGTCACTGGCCCCGGACGGTGACCTTCTCGTCGTTCTGGATCTGCTTCACCAGCTGCTGCACCTTCGCCTTGTCCCAGACGAGGTTCCCGCCGCGCTGCCCGGAGATCGGCATGTTCATGGACACGCCGTCGCCGCCGTTGACGCCCTTCATGGCGAAGAACATCTGGCCCATGTCGTACAGGCCCATGTCCTTGTCCACGATCAGCGTGTCCAGGCCCGCGCCCAGCAGCGGGTACAGGTCGAAGGGGTTGAGGACCGTGGACGGGGTCGCCGCCTGGCTCGCCAGCGCCGACAGGAACTTCTGCTGGTTCTTCGTCCGCTGCAGGTCCGACTCGGCGAAGGCGTAGCGGGTCCGTACGAAGGCCAGCGACTGCTCGCCGTTCAGCGTCTGCTTGCCGGCCTTGAAGTCGGCGCCCGACTTCTCGTCCTTGAAGCCCTCCTCGATGTCCAGCTCCACCCCGCCCAGCGCGTCCACGATGTTCGCGAAGCCGGCGAAGCCGATCTCCGCGTAGTGGTCGATCCGCAGGCCGGTGTTGTGCTCCACCGTCCGCACCAGCAGCTCGGGGCCGTCCTCCGCGTACGCCGCGTTGAGCTTGACCCGGCGGCCCTGCGCGGGGAACTTCTTGCCCGACTGGGAGCCGACGAAGGACGGGATCTCCACGTCCGAGTCGCGCGGCAGCGAGATCATGGTGTTCCCGCTGGAGCACTTCGCCAGGATCATCATCGAGTCGGTCCGCTTGCCCTCGGCCGAGCCCGTGTGGAGCTTCTTCTTCTCCTCGTCGGACATGCCCTCGCGGCTGTCGGAGCCCACGATCAGGTACGTCGTGCAGTCGCCCTCCTTCGGGCGCTCGACGACCTTGGAGAGGTCCACCTCGCGGCGCACCTTGGAGTCCGCCCAGAAGTAGGTGGAGACCGTGGTCACCACCAGCGCGGAGACCAGCACGATCGAGCCGACCTTGATCCGCTTGCGCCAGTCCGGGGCGGCCCCGGGCGTCCGCCCGGGACGGCCGGGGCCCGAGGGCGGCTGCGACGGCCCGCCGGGGCCGCCGGGGCCCGCGGGCGAGCCGTAGACCTGGCCGGTGTTGTAGCCGCTGTCGTAGCCGCCGTACGTGTCGTGGCTCCGCCCCTGCTGCGGGGGCACCGCGGGGGCGGGCGGTCCGGGCCGCCGGGCGGGCGGCGGTACCGCCGGGCGCGGGGGCTGCTGCCGCTGGACGTGCCGCATCCGCCGCGCGCCCTCGGGCTGCGCTCCCGCGCTGCCGCGCCCGTACCCGTCCTCGCGACCTTCAGGCCAGTCATTCATGCGCCCAAGGATGCCTGCCCGGGCGTGTCGCCCGACAGCCCGGGGGGCTTTCCGTACCGGTCCTGTTGCAGAGCTGATGCCTCCACAACGCATCTAAGGTGTCCGTATGACAGAGATACCGGGCGAGCTGCCCGGGAAGCCGACCGCGGCCTCCCGTACGACCCTCAGCCACATCATGACGGCCAACGACACCAACCTCCTCGGCACGGTGCACGGCGGCGTGATCATGAAGCTGGTGGACGACGCGGCCGGGGCCGTGGCCGGGCGCCACTCCGGTGGCCCAGCGGTCACCGCGTCGATGGACGAGATGGCCTTCCTCGCCCCCGTGCGGGTCGGCGACCTCGTGCACGTGAAGGCCCAGTGCAACTGGACGGGCCGCTCCTCCATGGAGATCGGCGTACGGGTCCTGGCGGAGCGGTGGAACGAGTCCACCCCCGCCACCCAGGTCGGCAGCGCCTACCTCGTCTTCGCCGCCGTGGACGCCGAGGGCAAGCCCCGCCGGGTCCCGCCCGTGCTCCCGGAGACCGAGCGCGACGAGCGGCGCTACCAGGAGGCTCAGATCCGCCGCACGCACCGGCTCGCCCGCCGCCAGGCGATCATGGCCCTGCGCGAGGAGCGGGCCGCCCAGGGCTTCGACGACTGACCGGGGGCCGCGCGCGGCTCACTGCGCCGCGCAGGTCACCTCGTCGCCCGTCAGCACCCCGGAGGTGCCCGGGTACGGGTCCTCCGCCCGTACCGGCACCACCTTGCGGTAGTCCGAGCCCGCGATGACCACCACGGTCCGGCCCTGGCGCGCCACCGCCCGCAGCTCGCTGCCGGGCAGCGCGGCCGCCACCGAGCGGGCGGAGCGGTCCCAGCGCGGGTCGTACGTGATCACCGTGCGCCGGACGTCGCGGCCGGCCCCGTTGCCCGGGGCCCCGGTGGTGTCGAAGCCGGTGGCGCGCAGGGCCGCGTCCACCCGGCCGCCCAGCCCGTCGATCCGGGTCCCGTTCTCCACCTGCACCCGGATCTGCTTCGGCGGCACGTCCACCGGCACGGCCGCGGCCCGGCTGCCGGAGTTCCCGGGCCGGGCCGGGGCCAGCGGCCGGTCCTGGCGGACCGCCTCGAAGAGCTTGGCGGCCTTCGGCTCGTCCCACCGCACGGTGGAGCCGATGCTCTTGACCCGGAAGGACGGGTCGCCGACGGGCACGGAGGCGAACTCCGAGGAGGAGGGGGTGAAGTCCCGCATCGCCTGCCCGAGCGCGAGCATCTGCTCCGAGCCGAAGCCCCGGTCGGCCCGGACCGAGCCCAGCAGCGTGGAGCTGACCTGCTTGAACTTGACCGGGTTCAGCAGCACCCCGCCGTTGGTCGCCTGCTTGATCAGGGCGGCGAGGAACCGCTGCTGGCGCTGCATCCGGCCGAGGTCGGAGGCCCCGTCCACATGGCGCGAGCGCACGTACTGCAGGGCCTGTCCGCCGGTCAGCCGGTGGGTGCCGGGCAGCAGGTCGAGCCCGGTGTTCGGGTCGCGCATGGTCTTGGCGGTGCAGATGTCCACGCCGCCGATGGCGTCGACCGTCTTCATGAAGCTGGTGAAATCCACCTCCAGGTAGTGGTCGATCTTCACCCGGGTCATGTTCTCGACCGTCCGCACGGTCAGGTTGGGGCCGCCCTCCGCGTAGGCGGCGTTCAGTTTCACCGGGTGCGCCTTGTGCGGCTTCCCGGTGATGAGGTCGTGGTGCGCGGGCACCTCCGCGTAGCTGTCGCGGGGCAGGCTGATCACGCTCGCCCGCTCCCGGTCCGCCGACAGGTGGACGAGCATGATGGTGTCGGTGCAGCGGCAGGGCGCCCCGCCCAGGCGGTACTCGCGCTTCTCCTCCGGGGTGATCTTCTCCCGGCCGTCGGTGCCGACCAGCAGGAAGTTCAGGCCGTGCCCGGCCTGCGGGCGGTTCTTCATGTCCTTGAAGGGGTCCACCCGCTCGATCCCGGTGTCCAGCCCCGTCATCACGGCATGTCCGACGGCCCCGCAGCCCAGCACCACCACCGACACCCCGGCCGCGATCCGCACCCCCCACCGGGGTCTGTCGCCCCGGTGCCGGGCCGGACCGCCGCCCGCGCCGCCGCGCCGTGCGCGCTGCGGCTGGGGCGGCCTGGCGGGACGGGTGGGACGGTGCGGCTGGGGCACGGGGGACACCTCCGCGGGAACAGCAGGGGAAACGATCGGCCTGGATCTGATTCGTCAGAACAGTAGGCCCATACGATCAGCCTCTGTCCGTACCGCTCACTCGGCGCGCACCCGGTTCCCCCGTACGCGGTAACGTGACACCGATACCCGACCTTGAAGGACCACATGCCCGCCCAGCAGCCCGCAGTCTCGGTGATCATGCCGGTGCTCAACGAGGAGCACTACCTCCGCGACTCCGTCCGCCACATCCTGGAACAGGAGTACGCGGGCGAGATGGAGGTGGTGATCGCGCTGGGGCCGTCCACGGACCGCACCGACGAGATCGCCGCAGAGCTCGTCGCCGAGGATTCCCGAGTCCACACCGTTCCGAACCCCACGGGCCGGACCCCGGCCGCACTCAACGCCGCCATCAAGGCCTCGCGTCACCCGATCGTGGTACGCGTCGACGGCCACGGCATGCTCTCGCCAAACTACATCGCCACCGCCGTGCGCCTCCTGGAGGAGACCGGTGCGCAGAACGTCGGCGGCATCATGCACGCCGAGGGCGAGAACGCCTGGGAAGAGGCCGTCGCCGCCGCGATGACCTCGCGGATC
Organism: Streptomyces sp. NPDC048270; assembly: GCF_040652335.1. Lineage (NCBI taxonomy): Bacteria > Bacillati > Actinomycetota > Actinomycetes > Kitasatosporales > Streptomycetaceae > Streptomyces > Streptomyces sp. NPDC048270. Next base: position 20,752 of record NZ_JBEZLV010000010.1, on the reverse strand, counting down.
GGCGTCGGCAACGCGCCGTTCCACACCGGCGGCCAGGCAGGGCCGGCGCAGACCGTGTACCTCGGCGTCTTCCGCCGCGAGGCGCTGGAGCAGCAGGGCGGTTACAACGAGGAGTTCATCCGCGCCCAGGACTGGGAGCTGAACTTCCGCATCCGCGAGGCCGGCGGGCTGATCTGGTTCTCCCCCGAGCTGAAGGTCCAGTACCGGCCGCGGCGTTCGGTGCGGGCCCTGGCCAAGCAGTACAAGGACTACGGGCGGTGGCGGCACGTGGTGGCCCGCTACCACTCCGGCTCCATCAACCTGCGCTACCTGGCCCCGCCGACCCTGGTCTGCGCGCTCGCGGCGGGCGTGGTCGTGGGTGCGGCCGTCAACCCGCTCGGCTTCGCCGTCCCGGCCGGCTACCTCGCGGCGATCGCCGTGGGCTCCGTCCCGGCGGGCAGGGGCCGCTCCCTGAAGGCCCGGGCGCAGATCCCCCTGGCCCTGGCGACCATGCACGTGTGCTGGGGCTACGGCTTCCTGACGAGCCCGCGCTCGCTGGCGAACAAGCTCATCGCGACCCGCCGCCCGGCCGTGCACCGGGACCCGTCGCAGGTCTGAGACGTACGGAGGGGCCCGGCGCGGCGGCTGTGAACCGAACAGCCGCCGCACCGGGCCCCTCGCGCGTACCCGCTACCAGGTGAAGCCCTCCTGGACCGGCATGCAGGCCTTGTCGTTGTCACCGCTGAGGGCGTGGGCGGACGTGGGGGCCACGGTCGGCGCGGGCGGCGGCGGGGTCGGCGCGCTGCCCGTCCGCCAGTCCTTGCCGACGAACAGCACGATCCCGGGGACCTCGGCGGACTTCTCCACCGCGGTGGCGGGCAGGCCGAGCGCCGTGGCCAGGGAGGCCGCGTCGGCCGCCTGGGCGTCGGTGGCGAAGCGGACGACCGTGGTGTCCTCGGCGCCCGTCTGGGTGTCGGCGGTGGCCTTGGTGAAGCCCTTGCCCTTCAGCAGCCCGGCGACGTCGTTCGCCCGGAGCTTGACCTTGGCCTCGGCGCCGTCCTTGCCGCCGGTGGCGTTGCGGACGGTGACCGCGACCTTCGCGGGCGAGGAGGCCGGGGCGGTGGTCGGCGCGGCGGTCGGCTGGGCCGGCGCCGAGGGGGTCGCGGAGGCGCCCGGCGAGGGGGAGGCCCCCGCCTCCGGGGTCCCCGAGCCCTTCCCGTCCAGGGCGATGTCCTCGCGGACCATACGGAACAGGGCCTCGGCCTCGGCCGGCATCGGCTCGACCCGCCCGTCCAGGCCGGGCCGCGTGCTGTAGACCCACGGCATGGTGGTCATGGTGATCCGCCCCGGCGAGACCTTCTTGAGCTCCATGCTGAGGTCGTACAGCTTGTCGATCTTGTTCAGGCCGGTGTCCACGACCATGGCGTCGATCGCGGCCTGCGCCAGGCTGTTCATCTTCACCGGGTTGGTGAGTTTGGCGTTCTTGCGGAACTCGCGGGCCATCGAGTTCATGTACTGGTGCTGGGCGTGGGTGCGGGCGATGTCGGTGCCGTCCTCGAACCCGTAGCGGGTGCGCAGCCACTGCAGGGCCGTCTCGCCCTGGATGATGCTCTCGCCCTTCGGCAGCTTCAGGCCGGAGCCCTTGCCGTCGCGGGTGCGGGAGTGGACGTTCTGCTCGACGCAGACCGGGACGCCGCCGATGGCGTCCGCCATCGAGACCACGCCCTTGAAGTCGATCATCATGAAGTGATCGATGGGGATCTTGGTCAGCTCGGTCCAGGCGGCGACCGTGCAGCCCGGTCCGCCGCGCTGGAGCGACTCGTTCGTCTGGACGAGCCCCTTGCTGGCGGGGTGCACCTTGCCGTTCGGCTCGGTGCACTTGGGCATCATCAGCATCGTGTCGCGCGGCATCGACACCACGGACATGTTGCTGCGGTCCGCTGACAGGTGCAGGAGCATCTGCACGTCCGCGAGCGGCGGGCCGTCGAAGGTGTCCGTGCCCCCGCCGAGGGCCTGGTTCGCCGCGTCGTCGCGCGCGTCCGAGCCGATGAGCAGGATGTTCAGCGGGGTCTGCCCGAAGGAGTTGGGCTTGGAGCCGCCCAGTTTGGTCTCGCCGAGGTTCAGCGCGTCCGTCTTGATGCTGCCGTTCAGGTGGCGGTAGTAGAGGTAGCCGCCCGCCGCCGTCCCGAGTATGAGCAGGGACAAGACCGAGGCCACCCAGCGCAGCACGCGCCTGCGGCCCCGCCTGGTGGACCGGTCGGCCGCCCGCCGGGCGGCCCGGGAGCCGTCCCGCGGTGGGGGTATCGACCCGGTCGCGTCGCCGCCGCCGGATGCGTCCCCGGCGGCCCGGGCGGTCGTCCCCTCCCCTCGCACGCTGCTGTGCCTCACATGTCCCCCCTCAAGATCCTGCTTGGTCAATGCTGTGCCGGTACGACCGGCAGTGCCCCGTTACTTGGCGCAGACGGCCTTGTCGGCCTGGGCCTGCTGGACGTCCTTGGGCAGCTCCTGCGGAACCGGAGCCCCCAGCGGGGCGCCCGGCTGCTGGAAGTCGGGGCCGAGCGTCAGCTTCATCGGCGTCTTGGCCGAGGCGTCCGCCGTCCCCATCTTCAGCGCGGTGGCCGGCAGTCCCAGGGCGTCGGCCAGCGCCCGGGCCTGGTCGGCCTGGTTGGGCGCGTACTCCAGCTGCGTGGCACCGACCTTCGCGGGTGCGTTGCCCTGGTTGCTGGCCTTGGACATGCCCTTGGTGTTCTGGAGCCAGTTCAGCGTGGTGGAGGCGGAGCCCTTGGGCCCGCCGCCGTTGTACACGCTGACCCGCACGTCCGCCGCCGGTGCGCGGTTGCCCTGGAGCAGCGCGTCCTGCTTGGCCTTCGCGTCCGCGTCGGCCGCCTCCTGCGCGGCCTGCTCCTTCTTCTCGACCTCCGTGAGCGAGACGTCCCCCCGGATCATCTGCAGCAGCGGATCGGCCAGGCCCTTGTCCACCACGACGGTGGCCTTGACCTTCTCGGCCGGGTTGTCGAGTACCGGCATGGTGGTGAAGGTGATGTTCTTGAGGTCGATGTCCTTCAACTCGCCCGCGAGATCGGTGAGTTTGTCGATCGACCCCAGCCCCTGGTCCACGGTCAGCGACTTGGTGGCCGCCTCCGCGAGCGAGAAGAACTTCTTCGGACTGGTCAGCGTTTCCTTCGACTTCATCTCGCGCATCATCGAGCCGAGGAACTGCTGCTGGGTCTTGATCCGGTCCAGGTCGCTCTCGTTGCCGAAGGCGTGCCGGGTCCGTACGAAGGCCAGCGCGTCCTCGCCCGCCAGCCGGTGCTCGCCCGCGGACAGCTTCAGCTTGGAGTCCTCGTCGTCGACGGCCTTCTCCAGGCACACGGGCACCCCGCCGACGGCCGTGCTCAGGGTCTTCACCGCGTTGAAGTCGACCATCATGAAGTTGTCGATCTCTATCCCGGTGAGCTCCTTGACGGTGCGCATCGTGCAGCCCGCGTCCCGGCCCTCCTGGCCCAGGCTGTTGTTGAAGCGGGTGCCGTTCGTGCCCTTGATCTCCTTCGTGGAGCCGTCGGGCTGCTTCGTCGGGCAGGACGGGATGTCGGTGATCAGGTCGCGCGGGATGGACAGCGCGGTGGCGTTGGAGCGGTCCTTGGCCACGTGGAAGAGGATCGTGGTGTCGGCGTGGCCGACGCTGTCCTTGTCCCCGTAGCCCTCGTTGCCGGAGCCGCTGCGCTTGTCGGTGCCGATGACCAGGATGTTGATGGCCTGGTCCTTCTTGAAGCCGCCGGTGCCCGCGCCCGCGATGTCGGTGACGCTGAGGTTGCCGTTCAGGTGGTCGTAGTAGAAGTACGCCGCCGCGGCGCCGCCGACCAGCAGGAACGCCAGCGTCCCGCTGGTGACGAGCAGTGCCTTCTTGCGGCGCCCGCCGCCTCCGCCGCCCTTGCGGGAGCGGCCGCCGCGCCGCCCGCCGGGCGGGGCGTCGCCGCGCCGCGGCCTCGGCACGGCCGGGGACGGTGCGGTGGGCTTGCCGGGTGCGGAGGGCGCTCTGCGCGGGGCGGCCACAGCGGACCCCTGCTGGTGCGCTGCGGAGTCGCCCAGTCGCAGTTCGTAGTTGCCGGTGCGGGGATTGAGCACCCACTGGTCTGCGGGGTCGATCTCGTCGGCCCGCCCACGGCTTTGCGCATCCACGGTTGCTCGAATCCTCCGTCGGGTGCCTCGCGACGCGCCTCCCCCAGGCGCACGGTCAACGATCCGGCTGCTGGTGCCCGGCCTCTGGTCCGGCGGGGCACCGGATCGCTCACCTTATCCGCCAGCTTCGGCTGCAAACCATGCTGGTGACAAATTCCACTCCCCTTATAACGGGGCGAACCTCTCAACCCGTTCGGTTCGGTCACCGGCTTTTGGGATTGCTTTACCGGCAGTCGGCCATACCCGCCGTGGTCCCGGTGAAGGTGGGGACGGGAACGGGGGTCGCGGTGGTTCCCTCGCCGGTCCGGCCCGTGCCGTCCCGCGGCGCCGGGGACTCCGCGGCGTCCACGGGCTCGTTCCGCTTGCCGCCCTCGGGCGGGGACTCGGCTTCGGGCTTCGGCGGGGCGACCGTCACCGGCTGGTCGGTGCGCAGCTGCTGGAACAGCCGGGCGGCGTCCGGTTCCGACAGTTCGTCCCGGTTCGGGTCAGCCCAGTACGGTTTGCGGGGAACCGTCAGGAACTTCACCTGGTCGGTCGGTATGTCCCGTACGCCCCGGACGAGTTCGTACAGGCCGCGCAGCGAGGCCAGCCCCGGGTCCGTGGTCACCGACGAGGTCGCCGCGTCCAGGAGCGGATACAGCCGGGCCGGGTTCAGCAGCACCCCGTTGCTCTGCACCTTCTTGACGAGCGAGCCGAGGAACTGCTGCTGGCGTTCCATCCGTTCCGTGTCACTGCCGTTGCCCAGGCTGTAGCGGGCGCGCACGAAGCCCAGCGCCTGCTCGCCCCGCAGGGTCTGGCGCCCCGCGGGCAGCCGCAGCTTCGCCTCGGAGTCGTCGACCGGGTGCTTGAGGCAGACCTCCACCCCGCCGATGGCGTTGACCATCTTCTTGAAGCCGCCGAAGTCGATCACCATGTGGTGGTCGATCCGGATGCCCGTGAGCTGCTCGACCGTACGGATCGTGCAGCCGGCCCCGCCCCACTGGAACGCCCAGTTGAACTGGGCGCGCCGTTCGCCGGTGCGGCTGCCGTCCGCCATCAGGCACTCCGGGATGTCCGTCATCAGGTCCCGGGGTATCGACACCGCCGTGGCGCTGCGCCGGTCCGCCGGCAGGTGCAGCAGGATCGTGGTGTCCGAGCGCTCGGTGCCCCGGTCCTGCCCGTATCGGGCGTTGTCCTTGCCCGAGCGGGAGTCCGAACCGATCAGCAGGATGTTCTGGGCGCCGTTCCCGAAGTGGGCCGGACGGTCGCGCTCGTAGCGGCGCAGTTCGGCCGCCGCGGAGGTGTCCTCGGTGATGTTCCCGTCGAGCTTGTTGTAGAGCCACCACCCGCCGGCCGAGCCCGCCAGGACCAGGAAGGCCGCCCCGAGACCGGTCCAGCGCAGCAGTCGGCGCCGACGGCTGCGGGGAGGCTTCGAGCCACCCGCGGCCGTCCCGGTCCCGCCCGGTATGCCTGCGCTGTCCGTCACTGGCGTCCGTCCCCTCGCCGCTCCGACAACAGCCGTACGGGTGAGTACGGCCACTGCCGATCCTGCCTCCGGGCGACCGGGGCAGCCCGGGGGCAGGGGCGTGTCTAGAGCCATCTGGGTGACAAATCGCCCATTCCCGTCATTGGCCAGTCTGAGTGACGGAGCTCCGGACCGCGCTCAGACGGTGTGGGTGACCCGCTCGCTCTCGACGCGCTGCGCCAGCGCCTGCGGCGACAGCCGGTCCAGGTTCCGGCACAGCACCACGGAGCCGCCCGACGCCAGCGCGGCGTACAGCCCCGCCGAGAGCCCGTCCCAGGTGTCGTAGCCGAGCCCGGTCAGCACCCGCGAGCCCGCGCCGAGGCCGAGCTTCGCCGCGTCCTCGACGGCGCGCGCCGTGAGCTCCGCGTACGAGAGCTCCTCGCCGCCCACGGCCAGCCCGGGCCCCTGCGGATCCACCGGCACGAACGGCGCGAAGCGGTCCCCCTGCCCCGGCACCTCGACCGCGTAGTCCGCGAACCCGGCCGGCGGCTGCGGGAACCGCCCGCCCAGCGGCCGCAGCGCCAGCGCCACCCGCTCGCCGGAGCAGCCCCGGGCCTCGTCCAGCGAGTCCGGCCCGCTGACGACGAGGTCCGCGGCGGCCGGATCCCCGCCGACCTCGGCGACGACCCCGACCGAGGCGCAGGCCAGCAGCCAGACGGCGCTCTGCCAGTGCGCGGGGAGCATCAGCGCGAGCCGGTCCCCGGGCTCGGCGCCCAGGTCGCCCTGGAGCAGATTGGCGGTCTTGGCCACCCAATTGGCGAAGGTGGCGACGGACAATTCCACGCGCTCGCCCGTGGCGTCGTCGTAGAAGGTGACGAGCGGGCGGCCCGGATCGGCGGCGAGCGCGGATCGCAGCAGGTCGGCAGGGGTGCGGTCAGTGGCGTTCACCCGGCACAGGGTACGCGGGCCCGTCCCCCGTACGGGGGCCCGCGGCTGCGCCGTACGGGGGAGGGGCACCCGGGGGCGGGCCGGACGGGCCGTCAGTTCTCGGATGGCGCCCGCCCGTGCGGGTGCTCACCATCCTTTTCATGCGTGGATTCCTTGCTTCCTCGATCGGCGTCGCGACCGCCGCCGTACTCGCCCTGCCCGTCGCCTTCCCCACCGCGGCCCTGGCGGAGTCCGCCCCCGCAGCCCCCGCCGGTTCCACTCAATCGCTCCCGCTCGTCCCCCTGGGACCCCCGGCGACCCGGGCGCCCGGCGTCCCCGGAATGAGCGCCTCGCCGGGCGTCCTCCCCGAGACGCAGGGCCTGGCCGCCCGCGAGGTCAAGACGTTCTCGCTGGTCGGCGTGGTCTGGGACGACGCCACCACCCAGCTGCACGGCAAGGTCCAGGTCCGCACCCGTTCCGCGAAGACCGCGACCTGGTCCGACTGGCAGGACGTCGAGACCCACAACAGCGAGCACGCGGCCGACCCCGACGCGGTGGAACGCGGCTCCGGCCGCGTCCGCGGCGCCACCGCCCCGCTGTGGGTCGGCGAGTCCGACGGTGTGGAGGTCCGCGTCCAGGCGGAGCCCGGCGCCTCCTCCACCCGCGCCCCCTCCCGGCTGCCCGCGGGCATGCGGATCGAGCTGGTCGACCCGGGCGCGGAAGCCCCCGCCACCGGGTCTGACGGAAAGAACAGCGGCCCCGAAGGCGACGACAAGGGCGAGGTGGTGGCGCCCGGCATGACGATGGAGATGGCGGAGTCCTCCGCCGCGAACCTCCCGCACGCCGAGCTGGGCGCGAACGAGATCACCGAACTCGACAAGGCCGACTCCACCGCCGACGCGGTCTTCGCGAGCGACGGCGAGCTGACCGCGGCCGCCGCCCCGTACATCGGGCCGCGCCCGCGCATCGTCACCCGCAAGGGGTGGGGCGCGGACGAGTCCCTGCGCGAGTCGGGCTTCGTCTACACGAGCACGGTCAAGGCGGCGTTCGTCCACCACAGCGCCTCCGGCAACAACTACGCCTGCAAGGACGCCCCGGCGGTCCTGCGCAGCCTGTACCGCTACCACGTGGTCAGCAGCGGCTGGCGGGACTTCGGCTACAACTTCGCCGTCGACAAGTGCGGCACGGTCTACGAGGGCCGCGCGGGCGGGGTCTCCAAGGCGGTGCTCGGCGCGCACACCATGGGCTTCAACACCAACAGCATGGGCGTCGCGGTGCTGGGCACGTTCACCTCCACCAGTCCGCCGGCCGCGGCGGTCGACGCGGTCGCCCGCCTCACCGCATGGAAGCTCGGCCTCTTCAACCGCGACCCGCGCGCGAAGACGACCCTGACTTCGGGCGGCGGCAACCGCTACCCCAAGGGCCAGAACGTCTCGATGAACATCATCTCGGGCCACCGCGACGGCTTCGCCACGGCCTGCCCGGGCGCCAAGCTCTACGGCAAACTCCCGACCACCCGCACCTCGTCAGCCAAACTCCAAGGCCGCCCGTAGCCTCCGGCGCGGGCACGAGTACAGGCGCGGCCCCGGCCGCGGCCGGCGGGCGGTGCCCAGCCCCCCCGGGCCGCGGGCGGTGGGGTTGGGCGGGGGCCCAGCCCCCCGCCCAACCCCACCGGGTTGCATCTCACCCCCACCGGGCGCAATCCCACCCCCACCGGGCCCCACCCCACCCCCACCGGGCGCAATCCCACCCCCACCGGGCCCCGTCCCAGCCCCACCGGGCGCAATCCCACCCCCACGGGCGGCAAATCCAGCCCCGCCGGCGTTTGAGGCGCGGGGCCCGGGGCGGAGCCCCGATCTTTGACGCGCACCCGCAATCCCAGCCCCGCCCGCACTTGAGGCGCCGGGCCCGGGGCGGAGCCCCGATCCTTGGCCCGCGCCCGCAGTCCCAGCCTCGCCGGCGTTTGAGGCGCGGGGCGCGGGGCGGAGCCCCGATCTTTGGCCCGCACCCGCAATCCCGGCCCCGCCCGCACTTGAGGCGCCGGGGCGCGGGGCGGAGCCCCGATCTTTGGCCCGCGCGCGCAGTCCCAGCCTCGCCGGCGTTTGAGGCGCGGGGCGGAGCCCCGAATTCTTGAGCCGCAGCCAAGGGCGGCGTCAGGCCGATCCCAGCCCCGCCGGCGGAGCCCAGGCGCCCAGCCGCGCCCCCCGGGAAGCCCCGGCAGGGCTACGCTCAAGGCATGGCCGGCCGCTTCGACCCCCTCAACCGCACCACCGTCCGCGGCGGCCGCACCCCCGTGCCCGCCGGCGGAGCCAACCCGGCAGGCCCGGCCCACCCGACAGGCCCCCCCGCCGCCACGGCCCGCCGCTGGACCCCCACCGGCCCCATAGACCTCGGCATCACCCTCGGCCCCCTCAGACGCGGCCCCGCCGACCCCACCTTCCGCACCACCCCCGACGGATCGGTCTGGCGCGCCAGCCAGACCCCCCAGGGCCCCGCGACCCTCCGGGTCGCCCGGTCCGGCGCCGAGATCGACGCCGAGGCCTGGGGCCCCGGCGCCGACTGGCTCCTCGAGCAGCTGCCCGCCCTCCTCGGCTCCGGCGACGACCCCGCCGCCTTCGTCCCCCGCCACCGCCTCGTGCACGCCAGCCACCGCCGCCGCCCCGGCCTGCGCCTCACCCGCACCGGGCTGGTCCTGGAGTCCCTGATCCCGGTCATCCTGGAGCAGAAGGTCACCAGCGACGAGGCGTACCGCTCCTGGCGCCGCCTCGTACGCCAGTACGGCGAGCCCGCCCCCGGCCCGCACGTCCCCGGCCCGTACGGCGTGGGTCTGTACGTGATGCCCACCGCCCGCACCTGGGCCCTGATCCCGTCCTGGGACTGGCACAAGGCCGGGGTCGACTCCAAACGATCCGACACCATCGTCCGGGCCGCCCGCGTCGCCCACCGCCTCGAAGAGGCCGCCGCCATGGAGCCCGCCGCGGCCGCCGCCCGACTGGAGGCCGTCCCCGGCATCGGCCCCTGGACCTCCGCCGAGACCCTCCAGCGCAGCAACGGCGATCCCGACGCCGTGACCACCGGCGATCTCCACCTGCCCGGCATCATCGGCTTCGCCCTCGCCGGGAACCGCGACGCCGACGACGCCGCCATGCTGGAGCTCCTGGCCCCGTACGCCGGCCAGCGCCACCGCGCCGCCCGGCTCATCCTCCTCGCGGGCCGCACCCCGCCGCGCCGCGTACCGCGCATGCCGCGCAGCGACATCGGCCGGCTCTGACCCCCAGGCGCCCCAGGCGCCCCCGGGGCGTCCGACCCGCCCGGCCGCCCGGCTACCGGACCCGGATGAAGTCCTCCGCGGCCCGCGCGGGCCGCTCGAGGGGGGACTCGGCCGGGTGCCCGACCGCCACCGCCCCCATCGGATCCCAGTCGCCGGGCAGCCCCAGCACCTCGCGCACCACGTCCCGGCAGAACATCGTCGAGGACACCCACGCCGAGCCCAGCCGCTCCCCGGCCAGCGCGACCAGGAAGTTCTGCACGCCCGCGCCCATCGCGACCACGAACATCTCGCGCTCCGCGGTGTCCCGCCGCGCGTCCCCGTAGTCGTGCGCGCCGTCCGTGACCAGGCACGGCACCACCAGGTACGGGGCGGCCCGCAGCACGTCGCCCCGCCGGACCCGCTTCGCGACGGACTCCTCCGGCTTCCCGTCGGCCCGCAGGTCCGCGACCCACGCGTCCCGCATCGCGTCCAGCAGCTCCAGCCGGGACGCCGCCGACTCCAGCAGCACGAACCGCCACGGCGTCGTGTGGTGCGGGGCCGGTGCCGTCACGGCCGCCGCCACCGCCCGCCGCACCGCGCCCGGGTCCACCGGCTCGGCCGAGAAGGCCCGTACGGTGCGGCGCTGCGTCACGGCCTCCCGTACCGCCTCCGAGGTGCCCAGCCGGAACATGTCGTCGGCCGCGGTGCGCACCAGGTCGCGCGCCGACGAGTCCCCGCCGAGCACGTGCCCCAGGCCGCGCACCACGGCCACCGGCAGCCCGGCCGCCTTGCCCTTGACCAGGTCGCCCGCCGCCGCCAGCTCGTCCGCGGTGGCCACCACCGTCGCGCTCAGCGGATTGCCGTACACGTCCGTCCCCCCGCGCAGGTCGTCCAGGACCCGCACCCCGGCCGAGCCGATCGCCACGTCGGTGAGCCCGGTGCGCCAGGGCCGCCCGAAGGTGTCCGTCACGACCACGCCCACGTCCACGGAGAGGATGTCGCGCACCCCGTCGCGGATCGCGGCGGCCGAGGCGTCGGGGTCCTCGGGCAGCAGCAGGACCGTGCCGGGCGCGGTGTTGGAGGCGTCCACGCCGGCGGCCGCCATCACCAGGCCCTGCCGGTTCTCGACGATCCGCAGCGCGCCCCGGCGCGCGACGACCCGTACCGTCTCCGCGTCGATCGCGGCCTCGCGCGAGTCCGCCTCGACCACGCGGCCCTCGGCCTTGGAGACGATCTTCGAGGTGACCAGCAGGACGTCCCCGTCCCGCAGGTCGGGCGCGGCCACCGTGATCAGTTTCGCCAGGTCGTCCCCCTGCCTGACCTCGGGGATCCCGCCGACGGCCCGTACCTCGTACGAGGGCACGTGCTCGCCGGGGGCGTGCGGGCCGGTCACCGGGAGGCCTCGGCCAGTTCCAGCGCGGCCCTGGCCATCTCGGCGGTGGCCTCCGGGTCGGTCATCATCAGCGGCACCGCGCGGCAGGCGATCCCGGCGGCCTCGACCTCGGCGACGGCGTCCGCGTCGGCGGTGTCCACCAGCCAGCCGTCCAAGAGCTCGGTGCCGTAGTGCAGGGCGACGGCGGCGGCCGTGGACTCGACGCCCACCGCGGCCAGCACCTTGTCGGCCATCCCGCGCACGGGCGCGCCCCCGACGATGGGGGAGAGGCCGACGACCGGCGCCCGGGCGGCGGCCACGGCGTCCCGGATGCCGGGCACGGCGAGGATCGTGCCGACCGAGACGACCGGGTTGGACGGCGGGAAGACGATCACGTCGGCGGCGGCGATGGCCTCCAGCACGCCGGGGGCGGGCTTGGCCTGATCGGCCCCGACGGGGACGATCGCCTCCGCGTCCACCGCGGCGCGCAGCCGGACCCAGTACTCCTGGAAGTGGATGACCCGGCGCTCTCCGGTGCCGGCCTCGGTGATCGCGACGTGGGTCTCGACGCGGTCGTCGGACATGGGCAGCAGCCGCACCCCGGGCTGCCAGCGGTCGCAGAGGGCCTCGGTGACGGCGCTGAGCGGGTAGCCCGCCGCGAGCATCTGGGTACGGACGATGTGGGTGGCGAAGTCGCGGTCGCCGAGGCCGAACCAGGACGGTCCGACCCCGTACGCGGCGAGCTCCTCCTTGACGGTGAAGGACTCGTCGGTGCGGCCCCAGCCCTGGTCCTCGTTGATGCCACCGCCGAGGGTGTACATCACCGTGTCCAGATCGGGGCACACCTTGAGCCCGAACAGGTGAATGTCGTCACCGGTGTTGCCGATGACCGTGATGTCCGCGTCGGGCACTGCCGACTTGAGTCCGCGGAGGAACCGGGCGCCGCCTATACCGCCGGCCAGAACAACAATGCGCATGCGGACAGTCTGTCAGCCGCGGGCTGCCGTCGAGGGGGGCGGTGGGACCGCGTGCGGGACCGTCCGGCGCCGGGCGGCCGGGTCAGGCGGGGACGGACTCCGACGCGGCCGGGGAGCAGCCGTGCATCGGCATCTGGGTCAGGCCGGGGAAGTAGACGTGCAGGCTGACCGCGCCGTCGAGGGTGTCGTTGACGACCTCGTGCGCGTAGCCGGAGGCGAAGACCCGCTGGGCCCCGGCGCCCAGGGTGAGCCGCCCACGCGGGCCGCGCTCGGTGAGCTCGCCCTCGAGGACGGTCAGGACGCCGGAGGAGGGGCCGTGGTCGTGCGGGCCGCTGCCCTGGCCGGGCACCCAGCTGAGCAGCCAGACCTCGTAGCCGGGGCCGGTGCGCAGGCGGTGGTACCAGCGGGTGGTGGCGTCGTACTGGACGAGGTGCTCCCAGGAGGCGCGGTCCTCGGCGATGGAGCGGGCCAGGCCGACGAACTCGGAGACGGTCGCCGGGTGCTCGCGGGCGGGCTGCAGGAGGTGCTGGACGGCGAGGATGTCGCCGGCGATCTGGAGGTCGCTCTCTACGGTGGTCGGGGTGCTGTTCATCGTGGGAAGTCCTCGACGGATGTCAGTGGTGCGGGCGGTTGCTGTGGGGCGGCCGGAGCTCAGGGGAGCCGAAGCTCCGAAGGCATCAACAGCTGCAACAGCAACAGCGAACCTGGGCAGCGCGCAGGAACCCACGAATGGGGGTCCGGGTGGCGGCTGCGGGCGCTGACATGCGAACAAGGAGAACGGGTCAGAGGTCGGACTGTCAACCCAATGTCCGGTTTGGGGGAAAAGTTTCACCTCATCCGGTTACTGTGCCCGGAGAAAGGTTTGTGCAGTCCAGGCCAGGGGATGTGCCGCGATGCCGAGCCCAAACCTGAAGCCGCATCTCGTGACCGGACTGTGATCTCCGCCGCTTCTTTGGCCGAATCGCAACCCCACCGCGGGGTGACGCGTGAATTGCGGGTAGAGGCGCGCAGTGCGGGGCACCTGTTGCATGTGTCACGATTTTTGGCGATATGAACACTTTCTGCATAGGCTTGGTTCCGCAGAGTGAATAAGGGGCCCAATAGCAGATCTCGGCTTGACTGCGCCGGAGCCACGCACTTGTAATTTCACTCGTGTCGTTACGTAGCGATCAGTAACGGCATCACCACGGGGACGCACAGACAGAGCGAGGGGCGCACATGACCGAGCTGTTTCAGGAACTGCTGGTCGAGGAGGCGGACGAGGAGCTCGGATGGCAGGAGCGCGCTCTGTGCGCCCAGACCGACCCCGAATCCTTCTTTCCGGAGAAGGGCGGCTCCACCCGCGAGGCCAAGAAGGTCTGCCTCGCCTGCGAAGTCCGCTCCGAATGCCTTGAGTACGCCCTCGCCAACGACGAGCGATTCGGCATCTGGGGCGGACTGTCCGAGCGTGAGCGCCGCAGGCTGAAAAAGGCCGCGGTCTGATACGCCCCGGATCCTCCCGCCGGGTATCCACCGCACGGCGCACCACCGGTCGAACTGCGCGGCCAACAGGGCAAATCACGGCAAACAGCACCACACGCAGCACGACGGAGAACATCACGAACAGCACGGCAAACGGTCCGCCTCCTGCACCTTCCCCGCAGGAGGCGGACCGCTGCTTTGCCAGCCGTTAGGGTGGGGCGCTGTCCAGCAGCCTCCGGGGGAACACCGCCCCCGGACCTCCCCCGCGACCCGGTCCCGGGGGACCCCCAGGCCGGAGGGCCAGTAGCGCGATGTCCCTGCACAGCCAGTCGGCGGCCTCCCACCAGGCCCCCGCCACACCCGAGTTCCCCCGGCACGTCGTCACCGCGGTCCTCGTCGCCCACGACGGCGCCCGCTGGCTGCCCCGGACCCTCGCCGGCCTCCTCGGCCAGGAACGCCCCGCGCAGAACCACATGGCAGCCGACACCGGCAGCGCCGACGAGTCCGCGCGGCTCCTCACCGAGGCCTTCGGCGACCACCGCGTCCTGCACCTGGCTCGCCGCACCGGATTCGGCACCGCCGTCGACGAGGCCGCCCGCACCGCCGGCACCCTGACCCCCGAGGACCTCCCGTACCTCAAGCGCCCCAGCGGCTGGGACCCCGTCAGCCGCACCTGGCGCGACGACGCCTACGACCTCCCCGAGCTCCCGTACGGCGAACCCGTCCAGTGGCTCTGGCTGCTCCACGACGACAGCGCGCCCGAACCCGACGCCCTCGCCGAACTGCTCCGCGTCGCCGACGAGAACCCCGACGCCGCCGTCATCGGCCCCAAACTGCGCGGCTGGTACGACCGGAAGCAGCTCCTCGAAGCCGGCGTCACCATCGCCCGCAGCGGCCGCCGCTGGACCGGACTCGACCGCCGCGAACAGGACCAGGGCCAGCACGACCAGATCCGCCCCGTCCTGTCCGTCTCCACCGCCGGCATGCTCATCCGCCGCGACGTCTACGACGCCCTCGGCGGCTTCGACAAGCGGCTGCCCCTCATGCGCGACGACGTCGACCTCTGCTGGCGCGCCCAGAACGCGGGCCACACCGTCCTCGTCGCCCCCGACGCCGTCCTGCGCCACGCCGAGGCCTCCGCCCGCGAGCGCCGCACCGTCGACTGCGCCGGGCGTACGAGCTCCAGCCCGCACCGCGTCGACAAGGCCGGCGCCGTCTACACGATGCTCGCCAACAGCTCCGGCCGCGCCCTGCCCTACGTCCTGCTGCGCGTCCTGCTCGGCACCGTGCTGCGCACCCTGGCCTACCTCGTCGGCAAGGCCCCCGGCCAAGCCGTCGACGAGATCACCGGCCTGCTGGCCGCGCTGCTGCGCCCCGGCCGGATCCTCGCCGCCCGCAAGGCCCGCCGCCGCCCCGCCGTCCCCACGGCCGAGCTGCGCCCGCTCTTCCCGCCGCCCGGCGCCTCCCTGCGGGCCAACGCCGAACAGCTCGCCGGGTACTTCGGCGACGTCCGGTCCACCGACCCCGCGCCCGCCGGCCGGCACGGCGGCGGCAGCATCCTCACCGCACCCGGCGAGGACGGCGACTACCCGGTGGCCGAGGAGCGCTTCGCGCGCCTCAAGCGGATCGCCCGCAACCCCGCCCCCGTCCTCTTCGGCCTGCTCCTGCTCGTCTCCCTCATCGCCTGCCGCTCCCTGATCGGCGGCGGCTCCCTGATGGGCGGGGCCCTGCTCCCCGCCCCCGGCAGCGGCCCCGACCTGTGGCGCGCCTACACCGACGGCTGGCAGGCCGTCTCCACCGGCTCCGCCGCCGACGCACCGCCCTACCTGGCCGTCCTCGGCGCCTTCGCCACGCTCCTCTTCGGCTCCACCCACGCCGCCCTGACCCTGCTGCTCGTCGGCTCCGTCCCGCTCGCCGGACTCACCGCCTACTTCGCCTCCCGGCCGCTCGTCGAATCCCGGCTGCTGCGCGCCTGGGCCGCCATCGCCTACGCGTTCCTGCCCGCCGTCACCGGAGCCCTCGCCGGGGGCCGCCTCGGCACCGCCGTCCTCGCCGTCCTGCTGCCCCTGATCGCCCGCTCCGCCGTCGCCGCCTGCGGACTCGCCGACAGCGACCGCAGCAGCTGGCGCGCCGTGTGGACGTACACCCTGCTGCTGACCGCCACCACCGCCTTCACCCCCGTCGTCTGGCCGCTCGCCGCCGTCCTCGGGGCCGCCGCGCTCGCCGTGCACCGCACGCAGTGGAAGACGTACGGACCGCGCTACCTCGCCACCCTCGCCGTCCCGCTCCTCGTGCTCGCCCCCTGGTCGCTGGGCCTGCTCACGCACCCCGGCCGCCTCCTGCGCGAGGCCGGACTGCCCTACGGGACCGGCTCCGCCTCCGCGCTGGACCTGCTCGGCATCAGCCCCGGCGGCCCCGGCACCGCCGGCGGGCTGCTGCTGATCGGCGTCGTCCTGGCCGCGCTCGCCGCCCTGCTGCGCACCGACCGGCAGTTCGCCGTGCGCACCGCCTGGGCCACCGCCCTCACCGCGCTGCTCCTGGCCGTCCTGCTCAACCGCGGCGGATGGGCCGGACCGGCCACCCTCGTCTACGGCCTCGCCCTGCTGGCGGCCGCCGCGCTCGGCGCCGACGGCGCCAAGGAGCGCGTCGCCGCCCGCAGCTTCGGCTGGCGCCAGCCGCTGGCCGCGCTGATCGCCCTCGCCGCCGCCGCCGGACCGCTGATCGCCGCGGCCGCCTGGCTCGTCGCCGGCGCCGACGGCCCGCTCCAGCGCCGCGACCCGGTGCAGGTGCCCGCCTTCGTCGCCGACGCCGGAGGGGACGACAACCAGACCCGCACCCTGATCCTCGACCTGGACCCGCCCGCCACCGTCTCCTACAGCCTCGTCCGCGGCTCCGGCGGCCGCCTCGGCGACGCCGAGACCGCCGCCCGCACCGGCAGCGACCCCCGCCTCGACAAGGTGGTCTCCAACCTGGTCGCCGGCTCCGGAGCGGACCAGTCCAGCCAGCTCAGCGCCTACGCCATCCGCTTCGTCATGTTCCGCCCCGGCGGCCCCGAAGAGATCCGCCGCGTCCTCGACGCCACCCCCGGCCTCAGCCGCCGCCACCAGCAGGACGGCACCGCCCTGTGGGGCGTCGAACCCTGGCTGCCGCGCGCCGTCATCGTCTCCGGCAAGCAGGGCGAGGCCCCGATCCCCGTCGCCGCCGGCCCCGTCGAGGCCCACGGCAAGATCCCGGACGGTGAGGCGGGCCGCGTGCTGCGCATCGCCGACCGCGCCGACTCCGGCTGGCAGGCCACCCTCGACGGCAAGCCCCTCAAGCCCAAGACCCTCGACGGCTGGGCCCAGGGCTTCGAACTGCCCGCCGCCGGCGGCCGCCTCGGCCTCGTCCACGAGGACTCCCTCCTGCGGACCGGCTGGCACTGGGCCCAGGGGCTCCTCGCCCTGGTGCTGCTCGTGATGGCCCTGCCCGGCCGCCGCGAGCGGCTCGACGACGACCTCCCCGCGGAAGAGGCCGCCATCCCGGCCCAGCCCGGCCCGGGCGAGCCCGGCGAGGGACGCCGCGCCCGCCGGCTGCGCGCGGAGGCCGAGCAGGCTCCCGCCCCCGCCCCGGTGGAGGCCGCGGTGGCCGCCGATCCGTACGCGCAGATCCCGGCGCAGCCGGTGTACGGCGAGGAGGGGGGCGCCCCCGGGCAGAGTCCGGGGGAGTACGCCTACCAGGCCTACCCGGACCAGAGCGGCTACGCCTACGACCCCCAGCCGCAGCAGCCCCCGCAGCAGCAGCCCTACGCGCAGCCCGGGGAGTACGAGCAGTACCCGTACCCGCAGCAGCAGGCACAGGAGCAGTACCCCTACCCGTACGAGCCCTACGAGCCCTACGAGCCGTACGACCCGCACAACGGCCCCAACGGCCACGCCCAGTACGACCCGCGTCCGGACGGGAGCCCCCAGCAGTGAAGCAGCGCGCACCCCTCACGCTGGCCGCCGTGGCCGCGGCGCTGGCCGCCCTCACAGGCGTCGCCGCCCTCACCGCCCCCGGCGCCGACGGCACGGCGGCCGACGGCAAGGCCCCGGCCGCCGCCCGGATGCCGGTGGAACGGTCCCTGCTGGTCTGCCCGGCCCCCAGCTCCTCGGACATCGCGGACACCACCTACACCGCGTTCACCCCCGGCGCACCCGCATCCGCCGAGGGCAAGGGATCCGCCCGGCTGCTCGGCGCCACCAAGGACGCCAAGCCGGTGCTGGAGCCCAAGGAAGTGGGCAAGCCCTTCGGGGCCACCGCCTCCGGCGCCGACGCCCCCGCCCTGGGCGGCAGCGCCGACGGGGTCCTCGCCCCCGGCTGGACCGCGCAGCTGACCACCAAGATCTCGGTCGGCCGGGCCCGGGGCGTCCTCGGCGCCTCCTGCACCGCCCCGGGCACCGACTTCTGGTTCCCCGCCGTCAGCACCGCCAAGGGCCGCGAGGACTACCTCCACCTCACCAACCCCGACGACGCCGCGGCCGTCGTGGACATCAAGCTCTTCGGCCCGGACGGGCCCGCCAAGCCCGACGCGGGCACCAGCGAGAACATCCGGATCGACCCCAAGTCCAGCAAGTCGGTCCTGCTCTCCTCCCTGGTCCCGGGCAGCCAGCTCGCGGACGCCACCGCCCACGTGACGACCCGCGCGGGCCGCGTCGGCGCCTCCGTCCAGGTCGCCGAGGAGGGCGTCGGCGCCGACTGGCTGCCGGCCGCCGCGGACCCGGCGGGCTCCCTGGTCCTGCCGGGCATCCCGGCCGACGCGGTCTCCGTACGGCTGGTGGCCTTCGTGCCCGGCGACGAGGACGCGGACCTGAAGGTCCGGCTGGCCGGCCCGAACGGGGCCATCAGCCCGGCGGGCAACGAACAACTGCACGTCAAGGCGGGTATGACCGCGAGCGTCGACCTCAAGGACGTGACCCGCGGCGAACCCGGCTCCCTGCTGCTCGCCCCGGCCGACCCCAAGAAGGCCGCCCCCGTCGTCGCGGCGGTCCGGGTGGTGCGCGGCAGCGGGGCCAAGCAGGAACTGGGCTTCGTGCAGGCGAGCGGGCCGGTGGGCACGCGGGCGACCGTGGCCGACAACCGGCCGGAGGAGAACGCGACCGTCCTGTCGCTGACGGTGCCGGGAGACACGGACGCGAAGGTCAAGGTGACGGCCTCGCCGGGCACCGGCGGCGGGGAGGCGGCCTCCCAGGAGGTGACGGTCAAGGCGGGCACCACTCAGGTGGTGGCCGTGGCCCCGGCGGGCGGCAAGGGCTCCTACGCCCTCACCGTCGAGACCCTCTCGGGCGGCCCGGTCCACGCGGCCCGCACCCTGAACCTCCCGCACGAGGGCACTTCGATGTTCACCGTCCAGACCCTGTCCGACGACCGCTCCACGGTCGCGGTACCCAGGGCCGCCGAGGACCTCTCGGTCCTGACGAGGTAGCGCCTCCCGGGGTGCGGCGCCGCAGCGGAGCCCCGCGGCGGCGCCCGTGCCCGTACCCGGCCCGGGCGCAGGCGCCCGTGGTCCGGCTCCGGTCAGTCCTGCCCGTACCGCGGGTCCACGGTCTCCGGCGACAGCCCCAGCAGCTCGGCCACCTGCTCCACCACGATCTCGTGGACCAGCAGCGCCTTCTCGTCGCGCGTCTTGGTACGGATCTCCACCGGCCGCCGGAAGACCACGATCCGGGCCGGCCGGCCCTCGCGGGGCTCCGAGACCCCGCCCAGCGGCACCGCCTCGTCGTTCCAGCCCGCGTCCGCTCCGCCCGGCGGCCCCGGCACGTCACCGACCAGGAACTCCACCTCGGCCAGCTGCGGCCAGCGTCGCTCCAGCCGCTCCACGGAATCCCGTACGAGGTCCCCGAACAGCTCCGACCTGCTCGCCGACAGCGGCACCTGCGGCGGCGCCACCGGCCCGCGCATCCCGCGTCCGTGCCGGTCCCGCCGACGCGGGCGCGGCTCGGCGGGGGCCCCGACCGGGGGCTGGGCAGGACGGGGAGGCAGCGGGCTGTCGGTCACCCCCGCAGGGTAGCTCTCGGCACGACACGGGGGAGTGAGCGGCGGGAGAGTCGTCGCGGCCCGGTCAAGAGTGCGGTACCGTCCAACGTCGTGAGCCTTGTACGTCGTTGTTCGCGCACCGCGTGCGGCCGCCCTGCCGTCGCGACGCTGACGTACGTCTACGCCGATTCGACCGCAGTTCTCGGCCCGCTCGCCACCTACGCCGAGCCCCACTGCTACGACCTGTGCGCCGAGCACTCCGAGCGCCTGACCGCCCCGCGCGGCTGGGACGTCGTCCGCCTGTCCGACGGCTCCGGCCCGTCGCGCCCCAGCGGCGACGACCTCGAAGCCCTCGCCAACGCCGTCCGCGAAGCGGCCCGCCCGCCCGAGCGCGCGGCCGAGGCCGGCGGCGGGGGCTCGCGGGGGCCCGCCACCGGCGAGACCCGTCGCGGACACCTGCGCGTTCTGCGATCGCCCGATTCCTGACGCTCCGCTCGCCTGAAGAGCGGGTACCGGTTCAAGGTAGGTTGGCCGGACCGGACAGGACCTTCAGGAGGGCAGGCAGTGGCCGCAGATCTTTCGAACATCGTCAAGGCGTATGACGTGCGTGGTGTCGTGCCGGACGAGTGGGACGAGTCGTTGGCGGAGCTGTTCGGTGCCGCGTTCGTGGAGGTGGCGCAGGCTTCGGCGATCGTGGTCGGTCATGACATGCGGCCGTCGTCGCCGGGTCTGTCCGCGGCTTTCGCCCGTGGTGCGGCTGCCCGTGGTGTGGACGTGACGCTGATCGGTCTGTGCTCGACGGACCAGCTGTACTACGCCTCCGGCTCGCTGGACCTGCCGGGTGCGATGTTCACGGCCTCGCACAATCCGGCCCAGTACAACGGCATCAAGCTGTGCCGGGCGGGTGCGGCTCCGGTCGGCCAGGACACCGGCCTGTCGCAGATCCGTGAGCTGGTCGAGAGGTGGTCGGACGAGGGCGCCCCCGCGATCGCGGCGGGCACGGTGCCGGGCACGGTCACCGAGCAGGACACCCTGACCGGTTACGCCGCCCACCTGCGCGGTCTGGTGGACCTGGCCGCGATCCGTCCGCTGAAGGTGGTCGTGGACGCGGGCAACGGCATGGGCGGCCACACCGTCCCGACCGTGTTCGAGGGTCTGCCGCTGGAGCTGGT